>NZ_BAAGIR010000036.1:0-18889 GCF_054658155.1 Alkalibacterium sp. m-11 | reverse complement strand
TATGCAAACCAACGGTTAGCTGAGAGAAAGAACAGAAAAGAAATAGCCGTGTAATTTTTAAAAAATAGTCATTTTGAAATTAGACGAGTGTTTCCTTTTTTAAAAAGTTAGTTATGAAATTGGTTCATCTACAATCTCAGAACTTTCTACTTAGCTTTAAATTTTTTAGATTTAAATCAGATCAATTAGTATCTATTGTAATAGTCATTTTTAAAATACTATGATGTGAGTCTGGCAATGTCTAATCAACTATGAATACAGTAAATAAAAAAAGATATTTTAATAGAGTATCGTATTAGTTTACTATTTTTTCAATTTATAGGGATAATATTGTGACTAATAGAATACAGTTCTTACTATATAGACAGAAAAAATTGAAAAGTACTGTGAATGTCTGAATTTATAAGCTCATTTATACTTGTGAAATCAGACTATCTTATATTAAAGTAATGTCTAATTCAATTAATTATTTTTTTGATTCTCGCTATTAACACATTCATTCATTTTATAGCATATCAAATTGACTGCTATATATAGCTTTATAAGCTTCGCTTTGTCTAGTAGTCAATTTAGTTTGCACATAATTGTCTACTAACATATCAACTATGTCATTGTAAGTAGCGGTATTCATACTTTCTGTTTCTTTCAGAAAAGGTTTTAAAGTATTAATTTTTAGATTTGTACTGGGACTAGTTTTCTGCGTCTTGCTAGCTTTTAACCTAGGGTCTTCTTTAGAAATCGCGGATTGACTAACTTTTTGTTTTTTTTTCTTCTCTGCAATTAACGGTTTAGGTTTTTGTGCTGGTGTTTCCATTCGTCCAAAACTATTGCTGCCCTTTATTTCAACTTTTTTATTTTGTAATGAGGTACTCTTTTTATAATTATAGGTTCAAATTCTGCCATTTTAACTAAAGCTCCTCCCTATTAACTTAACTAACTGTAAAAGTTTCTTGGTGACTATCTAATTCTTCTAGAACCTTTAAAAAGACAGCGTGTGCTTTTTTGTCCCACATATCAATATTGCCATTAATATTGCGGTTCATTTCAATACCCTGCACATCATATACTTTTAAGCGTTCCTGATATTTAACATTAGTTTGCAAGACATTATTTCCATATAATTCTTTAGCTTGATCCAGTATTTTGCTATCCACTCTGCCTCCTGGTTTTAGCATGCAGGGTATGATACCTAGTACGTTCAAATCTGCGTCATAGGTATCTACCAGATATTGCATGTAGTCTATATAAGTTCGAGCTCCGTCTAATGACAACTCTTGTGTCTGGAGAACTATGATACAGAAATCAGCAGCCAGCATAGCATTATCTGAATAATCACTAATAGTTGGTGGGACGTCTAAGTATATAGAATCATATTTATGCTTGATCGGTTCGATTAAATCCTTTAAGTATTTAATTTGTTTTAATTCATCATCTGGGAAACGTTGAATTAATAGTTTACTTAAATTTCTAAAAGCTGTGTTTGAAGCAACCAAATCTAAATTTTCCATTATTGGTGTAATTTCGTTTTCTAAATTTCCATTATTAAAAGCATTCGTTATATTTTTATCTATAGATTCGATGTTGCCAGTTTTAGCTAAAACTGAAGTAGCATTACCCTGAGGATCGAGATCAATTACTAACGTTTTACGATTTTTTTGAATAGCGCTCTCATAAGCCAACATAGTTACTGTCTTAGTTTTTCCAACGCCACCTTTAAAATTCCTATTACATAAGTACTGCCCATTATATAAAACCTCCTACGTAGTATACGCTCATTAACTTGTCGATAGTATACCAGTAAACCGAGGCTGTAACTTTTGTATTAACCAGTTTATTTAAATTAAGTTTCTAGCCTAAAAAGTTATTATTTAGATATTTTCTATTACTATGTGGGCTTTAACATCATAATTGTTCTTATAATAATACTGTGTCATATGTCTCATATGCTTTGATCTCTCAAAATCTGAAAAAACAATTAACGATTTAATATCTGGATTTGCTTTTATAGTTTTTTTCTTGAACAGATCATTGAGTACAAAAGTCAATTATAGTAACTTCCTTTGCTAAAATCGAATGGATTTTTTTAGATTGATCTTTTGCTGGCAAATTATTTAAAGTTTTCTCATTAGTGGGTGTTTCAAATACAGAGCTATTCTTTTTTTTAGCCAGAGGAAATTTTGTCACATAATTTCAGTTCGAACTCAATTAAGTACAATTTTCTCGATTAGTCTGTCGATTTAATACCACATAATCTGAAGGCTCATAGATATAGCTAGAAGCAGTATTAACCCTATCATATTAAGATATGAATAGGGTTAATACTGCTTGTGTTATAGTGCTCTCACCGAAAAACTTTCAAAAAATTCGAAAATTCAAAAAAAGCTGACATTTTTAACTGAAGAAAAACGGTTACAATAAAAACGTAAAGAAAACGGTTACTAAAAACCGATGATAAAATAGGAGGAATAAACCAATGTCAGATAATCAGTACATTATGTCCATAGATCAAGGAACAACGAGTTCACGAGCAATTATTTATGATAAACAGTTAAACACGATCGGAAGTTCTCAAAAAGAAATTACTCAAATTTTTCCTGAAAGCGGTTGGGTAGAACATAATCCTAATGAAATCTGGAATTCAGTCCAGTCTGTCATTGCCGGCGCATTTATTGAATCCGGTGTCAAACCTCAGGAAATCGCAGGAATCGGGATTACTAACCAGCGTGAAACAACAATCGTCTGGGACAAAGAGACAGGACGGCCGATTTATAACGCAGTTGTCTGGCAGTCTCGTCAGTCAGCGCCTATCGCTGCAAAACTTTACGAGGCCGGGCATTCAGAAATGATTCACGAAAAAACGGGTCTGATCATTGACTCTTACTTCTCAGCGACGAAGATTCGCTGGATTCTTGACCATGTTGAAGGAGCTCAGGAACGAGCTGAAAATGGCGAATTACTGTTTGGAACAGTCGACACTTGGCTGGTATGGAAACTGACCGGGGGAGAATCGTTCGTAACAGATTATTCAAACGCCAGCCGCACGATGCTGTATAACATTCACAAACTGGAATGGGATCAGGAAATTCTGGACTTATTGAATATTCCACGTGCCATGATGCCCGAAGTTAGATCAAACTCGGAAATCTACGGAAACACAGCGAACTATCACTTCTATGGAGCTAACACACCTATTTCAGGGATGGCGGGAGACCAGCAGGCAGCATTATTTGGTCAGATGGCCTTTGAGCCGGGCATGGTCAAAAACACATATGGCACAGGTTCATTCATCGTCATGAACACAGGTGAAGAACCACAGTTGTCAGAAAATAACCTGCTGACTACGATAGGGTACGGTATCAATGGCAAGATCTATTATGCTCTGGAAGGAAGTATCTTTGTAGCTGGTTCATCTGTTCAGTGGCTGCGTGACGGACTGAAAATGATCGAGAATTCGTCTGATTCGGAAGCATTAGCTAAGAAATCTAAAAATGATAATGAAGTCTTCGTTGTTCCAGCCTTTACAGGTCTGGGTGCACCCTATTGGGATTCAGATGCTCGAGGATCTGTTTTCGGCTTGACACGAGGGACGACTAGAGAAGATTTCGTAAAAGCGACGCTGCAGTCTATTGCTTATCAGGCTCGTGATGTTATTGACACGATGAATAAAGACGCGGGAATCGACATTCCTCTCCTTAAAGTGGACGGTGGAGCAGCTAATAACGACTGGCTGCTGCAGTTCCAGGCAGATATCCTTGGAACTAAAGTGCAGCGGGCGCATAATCTGGAAACGACTGCACTTGGAGCTGCTTATCTTGCGGGTCTGGCTGTCGGTTACTGGGAAAGCATGGATGAAATAAAGAGTATGTACGAAGAAGGTGGCATGTTCGAACCGCAGATGCCTGAAGAAGAACGTCAGAAGCTTTACAAGAACTGGAAACTGGCAGTTAAAGCGACACAAGTCTTCAAGCCTGAAGAGTAGGACTAGCGTAGGAGGAAAAGAGTATGGTTTTCTCTCTTGAAAGAAGAAAACAAGATATAAACGTATTAAAAGAAGAAACATTGGATGTACTGATCATTGGTGGCGGGATCACGGGTGCTGGGTCTGCTTTGCAGGCCAGTGCTTCGGGTCTGAAAACAGGCCTGGTCGAGATGCAGGATTTTGCAGAAGGGACGTCTTCGCGCTCAACTAAACTCGTTCACGGCGGTCTGCGTTATTTGAAGAACTTTGATGTGGAAGTCGTAGCTGACACGGTTCAGGAACGGGCCGTGGTTCAGGGCATCGCTCCTCATATTCCAAAAGCGGACCCGATGATCTTACCCGTTTATGATGAGCCGGATTCAACGTTCTCCATGTTCTCTCTTAAAGTTGCCATGGATTTGTATGACCAGCTGGCTGGTGTGACTGGAACTGATTTTGCGAACTATACACTGACAAAAGAAGAAGTTCTGGAACGCGAACCGCAGCTGAACAGTGAAGGACTTTTAGGTGCCGGGGTCTATCTGGATTACCGGAACAATGATGCTCGCCTAGTAATAGAGAATATCAAGCGGGCAGCTGAAGACGGCGGACACATGGTCAGTCGCATGAAAGTAGTTGGAATCTTACATGATGACAACGGACGAGCTTCTGGAGCAGAAGTGGAAGACTTATTGACGGGTGAAACGATCAGAATCAATGCCCGTGTTGTCATGAATACGACCGGACCGTGGTCGGACACGATTCGTCAGATGGACGACAAGATCGATACGGCGCCTCAGATGCGTCCGACAAAAGGGGTTCATCTGGTCGTAGACAATAAGAAACTATTCGTTCCCCAGCCGACGTATTTCGATACAGGAAAACAGGACGGAAGAATGGTCTTCGTGATTCCTCGTGAGGAAAAAACGTATTTCGGGACGACTGATACTGACTATAAAGGTGACCTTTCAAATCCTACGGTGGAGCAGGAAGACGTTGATTACCTGCTGGACATCATCAATACAAGGTACCCGTCAGCAGATATTACGTTGAACGATATCGAGTCCAGCTGGGCCGGCTTGCGTCCATTGATTGCGGCAAATGGCGGGTCTGACTATAACGGGCAGAACAATCAGCTCATTACGGACGAAAGTCTTGATGATGTACTGTCCATCGTGGAGAAGTATCAGCAGGGAAGCGTTGAACGATATGAAGTCGCGGATGTACTGAAAAATATTAAAACAGCCAATGCGGAATCAGACACGAATCCTTCCACCCTTTCACGCGGCAGTTCGCTTGAGATCGATGAAGATGGACTGATTACCGTAGCCGGCGGGAAAATTACGGATTACCGTAAAATGGCCCTTGGAGCGGTTAAAGCAACAATCGATGTGCTGGAAAGAGACTTCAATCTGACTTACGAACTGATCGATTCGGCTCATTATCCAGTTTCTGGTGGAGACATCGATCCAGCTAAAGTCGACGAGGAGACAGAAGCTCTGGCTCAGTCTGGTGTTGAAAAAGGATTAACTGAATCTGAAGCAAGATACTTGGCTAATCTGTATGGATCAAACACTCCGGCGGTCTATGATTTACTTGAAGAAGTTGATCAGGTAGAGGGACTTACTCTCGCAGATACGCTCAGTCTGCATTACGCCATGCGTGAAGAAATGGCGCTGACCCCGAGCGATTTCCTGATCCGTCGAACAAATCACATGCTGTTTATGCGTGACACCTTAGACAGCATAATCGAACCTGTCATTTCTGAGATGGCTCGCTATAATGACTGGTCCGATGAAGTAAGACAACAGTACACGGAAGAGCTTGAAAAAGCAGTTGCTGAATCTGATTTGAAAACATTAAAGGGAGACGTGGATTAAATGACAGGGCAAACATTAACACTTTTCAGTGAATTTTTAGGAACAATGTTTCTGATTCTACTTGGTAATGGAGTTGTAGCGGCTGTTAGCTTGAAAAAAAGTAAAGCAGAAGGCGCTGGATGGGTAGCCATCACGATGGGGTGGGGGGCTGCTGTAACACTGGCGGTATACATCGCCGGTTTTATGGGTCCCGCTCATTTAAATCCTGCCGTGACACTTGGATTTGCAATAACTGGAGACTTGGCATGGGGAATGGTCATTCCTTTTATTCTGGCTCAGGTAGCTGGTGCAATTTTGGGATCAGTGCTAGTATGGTTGACATATCTGGCTCACTATAAAGAAACAACAGATCCGGGTGCAATTTTGGGAACGTTTGCGACTGGCGCAGAAATCCGAGACAACATATCTAATGTAATGTCTGAGGCTATTGGCACATTTGTTTTAGTGTTCGCTTTACTGGCTTTCGGTCAAAATGTCTTTACAGAAGGACTGAACCCACTAGTCGTTGGGGTGCTGATTCTGTCAATTGGACTATCATTAGGTGGCTCGACCGGATATGCGATCAACCCGGCACGTGATCTGGGCCCTAGAATTGCGCACCAGATTCTCCCACTGGCAAACAAAGGTGACTCTAAGTGGGAATATGCCTGGGTGCCAATTGTTGCACCAATGCTCGGCGCAGTAGCAGCAGCATTGCTGTATCTGGTCATCGTATAATCTGAGACACTAAATAAATACTTTACGCCTGACGGAACAACGATCGAGTTGTCGATGTCAGGCGTTTTTTCTGTATTGAAGAAGATGATGAAGTCAGAGTATGAAATGAATAGCTGCTATGTAAAAAAAACGTCACAAATACTAATAAAAAATAAGTATAAAAGTTGACAAACGGCATCATACCTTATATGATTTAAGATGTCGAAATAATTAAAAGAACGAATCAAGGTTAAGCAGTGAAAGTGCTTTTCCGCTCAGAGTAGCAGTCTATGCTGAATTGGAGTGGATCAGGCGCTTTTTTTTGTGAATAAATAAGGGGAAGGATAGATAGTATGGCTATAGAATTTGATACGATTGCGGCAATTTCTACCCCACCTGGAGAAGGCGGGATTGGGATCGTCCGAATCAGTGGAGATGAAGCGCTGGAGATTGCAGACAGGATCTATCAGCTTGGCAGCAAGAATCTGAAGGAACAGGCGTCGCATACGATTCATTACGGCCGAGTCGTCAATCCTAAAACAGCTGAACCAATCGATGAAGTTATGGTGTCGATCATGCGGGCACCCAAGACCTATACAAGAGAAGATGTTGTTGAAATAAATACGCATGGGGGTATCGTCTCCGTCAATAAAGTTCTGGAAACCGTATTGAGCAACGGGGCGCGTCTGGCAGAGCCGGGAGAATTCACTAAACGGGCCTTCTTGAATGGCCGGATCGACCTCTCACAGGCTGAAGCCGTGATGGATGTCATCCGTGCCAAGACTGACAAGGCTATGCATATGGCCGTCACTCAACTGGACGGAAACCTGTCCCGGCTGATCAGAAACTTGAGGCAGGAAATTCTTAATACATTAGCTCAGGTGGAAGTCAATATCGACTATCCTGAATACGATGATGTAGAAGAAATGACCTCCAAGCTGCTGGTCGAGAAAGCAGCACAGGTCAAAGCGCAGGTCGAATCTCTACTGGAAACAGCGAGTCAGGGAAAGATATTGAGAGAAGGTCTGGCTACCGCAATCATCGGGCGACCTAACGTCGGGAAATCAAGTCTGTTGAATGTCCTGCTTAAAGAAGAGAAGGCAATTGTTACTGAAATCGCCGGAACGACGCGAGACGTCATAGAAGAATATGTCAGTGTTAAAGGCGTACCACTACGATTGATTGATACAGCCGGTATTCGCGAAACAGAAGATATTGTTGAGCGCATCGGTGTGGAGCGAAGCCGTAAAGCATTGAGCGATGCGGATCTCGTTTTGCTGGTGTTCAACCAAAACGAACCACTGACGCCAGAAGACAAGCTGCTGCTTGAAGCCACTGAAGGGCACCACCGGATCATTATTTTAAATAAAATGGATCTTGAGAATAAGCTGGATCTGAATGAGCTGAAAACGCTGGTCGATCCGTCCAATATCGTCTACACGTCCATAGTGACGCAGGCAGGACTGACCGAGCTGGAAGGCAAGATAGCGGATCTCTTCTTTGCCGGAAACACCGGTGAGAAGGATGCGACATATGTATCGAATATCCGCCATATCGCTCTTTTGAATGATACGATCGAAGCATTTGATGATGTCATCGAAGGCATCGAAACAGGGATGCCGGTGGATCTGGTACAGATCGATATGACGCGTGCATGGGATCTGCTCGGTGAAATCACTGGAGACAGCGTACAGGACGAGCTGATCACTCAGCTCTTCAGCCAGTTCTGTTTAGGAAAATAACGACTAACTAAATTGACATGAATTTAAAAAGACTGATAAATAGAAAGGAATCATGCGATGCAAACTTACGAAGCAGGACACTACGATGTCGTTGTTGTTGGTGCTGGACATGCAGGATCTGAAGCTGCGCTAGCCTCCGCTCGAATGGGTGCCAGAACTCTACTGATCACCATCAATCTGGATATGGTTGCCCATATGCCTTGTAACCCATCAATCGGTGGACCGGCAAAAGGAATCGTAGTAAGAGAAATCGATGCCCTCGGTGGCGAAATGGGACGCAACACGGATAAGACCTATATTCAGATGCGTATGCTCAATACTGCAAAAGGTCCAGCCGTCCGAGCACTTAGAGCCCAATCCGATAAATATCTGTACTCTAACGAAATGAAGAAAACCATCGAACGGACACCTAACCTTGACTTGAAGCAAGGGATCGTCGATGAACTGATTGTCGAAAATGATGTGATCAAAGGTGTGAAGACCAATGCTGGAGCGATTTATCGTTCGGATGCTGTGGTACTCACTGCCGGAACGTCTTCACGTGGGGAAATCATTATTGGTGAACTGAAATACTCATCAGGTCCGAACAACACACAGCCTTCCGTCAAGCTATCTGAAAATCTGCTTGAGCTTGGCTTTGAACTGGACCGTTTTAAAACCGGTACGCCACCGCGTATCCACAAGTCATCGATCGACTACACGGTAACAGAAGAACAGCCTGGAGATGCTGAGCCGAACCATTTCAGCTTTGAAACACCTGACGAAGATTATCTTAAGGAACAGGTCTCTTGCTGGCTGACTTATACTAGTACCGTGTCTCATGACATCATCCGAGAAAATCTTCACCGCGCACCAATGTTCACTGGTATCGTTGAAGGAGTAGGCGCCCGTTACTGCCCGTCCATTGAAGACAAAGTGGTCCGTTTCAGTGACAAGCCGCGCCATCAGCTTTTCCTGGAACCGGAAGGCGCAAACACGGATGAAATTTACGTTCAAGGTCTGTCCTCTTCTCTTCCAGAAGATGTGCAGCTGGCCGTGCTGCGTTCCGTCGAAGGGCTAGAGAATGCTCAGATGATGCGTACCGGTTATGCCATTGAGTACGATGTCATCAAACCATATCAATTGCGTCCATCTCTTGAAACTAAGCGCATCAGCGGCCTGTTTACTGCCGGCCAGATGAATGGAACATCTGGATACGAAGAAGCTGGTGGACAAGGTCTGATTGCCGGTATCAATGCAGCTCGTCTGGTAAAAGGTGAAGAAGCCTACGTACCTAAGCGTAATGAAGCTTATATTGGAGTTATGATCGATGATCTGGTCACTAAAGGAACTAATGAGCCATATCGTCTGTTGACTTCACGCGCAGAATACCGTCTGCTTTTACGTCATGACAACGCTGATTTCCGACTGTCTGAAAAAGGATACGAACTCGGGCTGCTAAGCAAAGAACGCTACGAGGCCTTCATGCTGAAGAAAAAACAGACTGAAAATGAATTGGCTCGTCTGAAAACGATACGTGTAAAACCGAGCGAAGTGGCAGACCACCTTGAAGAAAAAGGTGAACCACAGCTCAAAGACGGCATGCTGGTCTACGACTTCCTGAAACGTCCTTATGTTAAATATGATGACATTCTCAGCTTTGCTCCGACTGAAGAGGCACTGCCGAAACACGTCAAAGAACAAGTTGAAATTTTCATCAAGTACGAAGGCTATATCAATAAAGCGATCCGAAAAGCGGATAAAGTTAAGCGAATGGAAAACAAACGTATTCCAGAAGGCATTGACTACACAGCGATCAATGGCCTCGCCACTGAAGCTAAAGAAAAGCTGACGAAAATTCAACCTGAAACGATTGCCCAAGCCAGTCGTATCAGTGGTGTGAATCCTTCAGACATCTCTATTCTGATGGTCTACGTCGAACAAGGGGACATCCAGAAGGTCAACGCCTCATAATAAAATAATAAAAAAACACATTCTCCGGACATGATTCGTCAAACGAATTAGACCTGTTCGGGAGAATGTGTTTTTTAGTTGATAGACCGACTAACAAAGGTGGATCAGATTGTCGATAAATGAATTTGAGTTAGTAGTATACTAAGTGAGTCGTTCGTTCTAATCTTGCCAAGAACAAATCTGAAGATGAAAAGACGCTTCAGAAACTATAAACTATATTTGGAAAAGTATTGATTGCTGGATTTTATCTTAGAACATATTAGGTCAGAACATTGTCCGGTGCAGTCTGTCAATATATTCTTACGACGTCGATGTAGCCCGCGTCAGACGGCTGATTGAAGAAACTGTTATTGAACTGCGAGAAGAAAAATGGAATAATATCCTCAAAGAACCGGAACCGAGAGTCTTTTTCGAATAATTGGGTGATTCTTCGTTAGATTTTACTGTCTGGTTCTGGATTGAAACACAATCTGACGAGCGGGAATTCAGAATTCCGAGCGACTTGAGATTTAAAATTTTTGAGAAATTCAAGCAGAATGGAATAGAAACTCCATTCCCGAAACGCGACATTCATATAAAATCAAATTAAATAATCAACAAGACCAGTCATGAGGAGAAAGAGGGCGCAAATGAAAAAAGTTCTAATAGTTGAAGATGAGCAGTCTATTTTGAAGCTTCTGCAGTATAATCTGGAGAAAGAAGGCTATGAGGTTTCTGGGGCAATGGATGGAAAAGAAGGGTACGAGATGGCACTTAACAATTCCTACGATATCATCCTTCTCGATCTGATGCTTCCGGGGATGGACGGGATGGATGTCTGCCGGGAGTTGAGAAGAGAAAAAATCGATGCACCAATCATCATGCTGACGGCTAAGGATTCAGAGATTGATAAAATCGTCGGACTGGAACTGGGGGCAGACGATTACATGACCAAGCCGTTCAGCCCTAGAGAAGTCACTGCACGAATGAAAGCTATTTTCAGACGTATGGAGAGAAACAGTGCATCGAAGGAACAGTCAGACGAATTGACGGAAGACATCATCATCGGTGATATCGTTATTTCTCCTGATCAGTATGAAGTGTCTGTCAGAGGGGAAAAGCAGGAAGTGACACCTAAAGAATTTGAGTTGCTTCTTTACCTCGCTCGACATAAGGGGCGTATTCTCAACAGAGAGCAGCTGCTCCAGGCGGTCTGGGACTTTGACTTTACCGGAGAGACGCGAATCGTTGACATGCACATCAGTCATCTGCGGGAAAAAATCGAAGAAGACCCCAAGAAACCGGTCTATCTGAAAACGGCCAGAGGGTTTGGTTATAAGCTGGAGGCGCCGAAATGAAACAGCTGAGAGCCAGGATACTCGGTTTTTTTATGCTCGTTCTTGTGCTATTCACCCTATTATTTCTCTATCTTATTTCATCCAGCCTTCAGCGGCAGGCTATTGAGCAGCAGGGAGAGGATCTTGAGTCTCAATTGTTAACCTTATCGAGCCAACTTGATGCATCGCAGTTCGAAGATGATCTGAATCTTGTAAATCTGCAGTTGGATCAAACGGCTGAAGTGATTACTGAACGAATTACCTTCATCTCGCCTGAAGGAGAGGTCATTTACGATACTCGAGCTCGGGAAGAGGTACTTGAAAATCATCTCGATCGGCCTGAAATTCAACAGGTACTTGATGGAGAATCGATTGGAACATTCAATCGTACGAGCGAAAGTACAGGAGAAGTCCTTTACTATGCTGCTACGGATGTCGTAAATACAAAAGGAGAGTTGATTGGTTTTCTCCGGCTCTCTAAAAATGTAGAGGAGATGGGTGGACTGACTGACCAGTTCATTCAGACGCTTGCCTTGTTCACGATCATTTCCATTCTGGTCGCTCTGCTGTTTACCAATTACTGGACAAAGAGAATAAGCGATCCGATTGAAAAAATGAAACAAATTACTGAACGACTGAGGATTCAGGATTATTCAAGCCGATACCGGGAGCACTCCTATAAAGAAATCGATGAGTTAGGGCTTGCCATTAATCACTTGGCCACGAACCTTGACTATCAGATGCAGGAAATCAATCAGAATCAGACCCAGCTCAAGGAACTGGTCAACCATCTAGTTATTGGGGTGATGCTCGTAGATAATCAGGGCAATATTACCATGGTCAACCCTGTTATGAATGAAATCGTAGGGGAAGATCTTTACGGTAAAATCGGGATATCTTATGAAGAGGGACTACACAGCACGGCTTTGATCGACTTGATAACTCGAGCGATTCAGGAGCAGAGCCTGCAGAATAAGGAAGCGACTTTGCTGTACCCTGAGGAAAAGGTCGTCGATGTCAATGTCGTCCCAATTCTGAATCAGTCCAAAGAGACCATCAATCATATTGTCCTGCTGTATGATATTACAGAAATCAGACGGCTTGAAAAAGTTCGAACCGATTTTGTAGCCAATGTTTCTCATGAGCTGAGAACACCGATCACTGCAGTGAAAGGATTTGCAGAAACACTGCTGGATGGTGCGCTTGAAGATGAAGAAGTGCTTGTGGAATTTCTGAAAATCATTCACAAAGAATCGACACGTCTGGATTTGATGGTCCAGGATATTCTACAGCTTTCCAGACTTGAGCAGCATAAAGTTCAGGGAGTCATTCAGGACGTACGGATAAAGGATGTCTCAGATGAGGTCAGAAATATCCTTCATCAGAAAGTGGATTTGAAACAGATCACACTCAATGTGGTGGAAAATGAAGCCGTCGTACTGGAAATCGACCGGGACCAGCTGAAGCAGATTCTGATCAACCTGATTGGAAATGCTGTCACCTACACGCCGAATAAAGGATGGATCGGCGTGACCATTGACCGGACAGACCACGAAGCCGTGATAACCGTCAGTGACAACGGCCTTGGTATTCCTAAAGAGAGTCAGTCGCGGATCTTTGAACGCTTTTACAGGGTAGACCAGGCTAGAAGTCGGAATGCTGGTGGAACTGGACTGGGTCTGGCTATTGTGAAGTGGCTGATTGAAAATAATCAGGGGCGCATCACATTAGACAGCGAAGAAAATAAAGGGAGTACCTTTACCATCTGGCTTCCTTTAAAACATGAATAGAATAAATTTAACCCACGACTTTAGGACACCTGTCCAATGAGTCGTGGGTTTTATTTACACGATATTTACATTACTTTACATAAAATCGACAATAAATCCAACCAAAGTACACAGTCGACATTTAATATAGGGACTGTAGACAGGAGATGTCTTAATTTATCCACTAAAGGAGATTAACGTGAAAAAACATATCAAACTGCTATCTATCGTAGGTTTAGCCGCAACAACTCTGGCCGCTTGTGCTGACACTGGAAGCGAAGGGGCTTCAAACGGTTCTGATGGAGGATCAAACGGAGGAGACTTCGATAATTCAAGAAATCTGCACTTAGTTACTCGTGAAGTCGGATCTGGAACACGTGATGCATTTGCTGAGCTAACTGGACTTGATGACGGCGATAACGACCTGATTGCTGCTGAAGCAACAGCTCAACAAGGAACAAATGCAGTCAACAGCACTGTAGCAGACGACTTGTATGCCATTGGTTATACATCTGTAGGAGCGTTGGATGATTCACTGAAAGCTATTCAAATCGATGGTGTTGACGCGAACGAAGAGAATATTCTTGAGGGAGACTACGAAATTGCGCGTAACTTCAATGTCATTATTGGTGAAGAACTGGATGAAGTGGCAGCTGATTTCTGGGAATTCATGTTCTCAGCTGAGGGACAAGCTATTGTTAATGAAGTAGGTTACATTCCTTCTGATACCGATGCTCCAGCATACGAAGGAAGCGATCTTGACTTAAGTGGATCGATCGATGTTATCGGATCAACAGCAGTATACCCAGTTGTTGAAGCAATGGCAGAAGCGTATCAGGAGATTCATTCTGACGTACAAATCGCTGTTCACTCAACTGGATCTGGTGCAGGTGTCACTTCTGTAATTGAAGGAACGTCCGATATCGGTATGGCATCAAGAGACCTTGATGATGACGAAACAAGTCAAGTAACTGAAGTAAGAGCTGTTGCACTTGATGGAATCGCAGTCGTTGTCCACCCGGATAACCCACTTGAATCATTAAGCATGGATCAAGTTGCAGACATCTTCAGAGGCGACTTCTCAACATGGGCAGACGTATTAGATTAATCAATAGCATCTAAACAGATAGGAAAGAGGGGTCTGCAGAACAGATAATGCGTCTGTTCGGCAGCCCTCTTGTACTGTAATTGAGAAAGGATTTTAATTATGGAACACATAAATAAGAGGGCAGCGGCGGGGAAGACTAAGCGTCGTCCTCCCGTCAGAAAAACAGCTAAGACCGATTGGAAGGAAAAAATCATGCATGGCGTCTTCTTCATGGCGGCATTCACTTCCATTTTGTCTCTCCTACTGATCGTAATTTTTATTTTTACTAATGGCTTGCCTATGATGTTCGAGTATGGCTTGACTGATTTCATTTTCGGAACGACTTGGAACCGGACCACGTTCGGTCTCCTACCTATGATCACAGGTTCAATACTAGTAACATTGGGTGCAGTAGGTCTAGGTGTGCCGATCGGTGTCATGACGGCTGTTTTCATGGCGGAATTCTGTCCGAAGAGACTTTATGCATTCTTAAAGCCTGCAGTTAATTTAATGGCAGGAATTCCTTCTATTGTTTACGGATTTTTTGCACTGAGAATCATTGTTCCACAGATTCGTGCCATATTCGGCGGGCCGGGGAACAGTATGCTGGCAGCGATACTCCTGCTTACCATCATGATTCTTCCGACAGTCATTTCTTTATCTGAAGTAGCGATCCGCTCTGTGCCCCGTTCGTATTTTTCAGGAAGCATGGCCTTGGGTGCCAGTCACGAAAGAAGTATTTTCTCAGTTGTCGTTCCAGCTGCCAAATCTGGTATTTTCTCAAGTATCGTATTGGGAGTCGGACGGGCAATTGGTGAAACGATGGCAGTGGTCATGGTTGCGGGAAACCAACCGTTAATGCCTAGAGGGCTTACGGAAGGGGTCAGAACGCTGACTACGAATATTGTTATGGAAATGGCCTATGCATCCGGTCAGCACAGGGATGCTTTAGTCGCAACAGGTGTCGTCTTGTTCGTCTTCATTATGATCATCAACACGACATTTCTGATTATGAAAACAAGGGAGGCTAAATAATCATGGTAAGTAAACTAATGAAAGGTCTAGTCTATGCATCGTCAGTTTTTACTTTCGGCATGCTGGGCTATCTGGTTATTTACATTCTGATTAACGGAGTCAGATTTCTGACGCCCTCTCTGTTTTCATGGCAGTACAGCACATCCAATGTATCAATGATGCCGGCGCTGATGACGACACTGATGGTCGTTGCGGGCACCTTACTGATTGCGACTCCGATCGGCGTGTTCACAGGCTTTTATCTGGTGGACTATGCTGACAGAAAAAATCCAGTGGTTAGAGCAGTCGGAATGGCTACAGACACTCTGGCTGGAATCCCGTCAATCATTTACGGCTTATTCGGTATGCTTTTCTTCGTTATTTTCCTGGAGTTCCAATTTTCACTGATTGCAGGTATTCTGACGGTCACGATTATGTCGCTGCCTGTCATTATTCGAGCGACTGAAGAGGCACTGATTGCCACAGGTATGCCTATCAGACAAGCCAGTTATGCGCTTGGAGCAGGGAAACTGAGAACCTTGTTCAAAGTGGTCCTGCCAGTGGCTATGCCTGGTATATTATCGGGTGTCATTCTGGCTACTGGTCGAATCGTGGGTGAAACAGCAGCACTTATGTTCACTCTTGGAACAGCAACGAACCTACCAGGCAGTCTCTTCGCTTCCGGAAGAACACTGTCTCTTCATATGTATATACTGTCTCAGGAAGGGCGTCACGTTAATGAAGCCTATGCAACAGCAGTCGTTCTGCTTGTGTTTGTTCTAGTGATCAATGCGTTATCGACACTAGTCAGTAAACGATTGGCTGGAGGAGGAAAATAATGTCTAGAACAAATAAAATAACAGTCAGAGATTTAAAACTCTGGTACGGAGATTTCGAAGCCCTTCATGGTGTCGATCTCGATATTTACGAAAAAGAAATTACAGCCTTTATCGGCCCGTCCGGTTGCGGTAAATCGACGCTGATCAAAACGCTCAACCGTATGAACGATCTGGTTGAAAACTGCCGAATTGAAGGAACCGTTGAGCTTGATGGAAAAGACATCTACAGCAGAAAAGTCGAGCTGAACAATTTGAGAAAAAGAGTGGGAATGGTCTTTCAGCAACCCAATCCTTTTCCAAAAAGTATCTATGATAATATTGCCTTTGGCCCAAGAACGCATGGGATAAAGAACAAAAGTGAACTGGATGAGATTGTAGAAAAGAGCTTGAAGCAGGCAGCTATCTGGGATGAAGTCAAAGATCATTTGGATAGAAATGCGTTATCTATTTCTGGGGGACAACAGCAGAGAATCTGCATTGCACGTGCACTAGCGGTAGAGCCGGAGGTTCTCTTAATGGATGAGCCGACAAGTGCCCTTGACCCTATTTCCACGTCTAAGATAGAAGATCTCGTGTCTGAACTGAAAAATGAATATACCATCGTAATGGTCACACACAATATGCAGCAGGCGTCACGTATTTCAGACCGTACAGCCTTCTTCCTGAATGGGAATATTATTGAACAGGATGAAACTCGTAAAATCTTTACGAATCCTAGCGAAACAGAAACAGATAACTACATTTCTGGGCGATTCGGGTAATTGCTTTCAGGAATAAAAGGAGAGAATATTATGCGACGAGCGTATGATGAGGAACTCGAAAAACTGCATCGTCAGTTTTTTCAGATGGGGAACCGCGTTAATGAAGCCATCTATAAATCGATCAAAGCTTTTGCGAATCATGATAAAGAGCTGGCTAAGCAAGTCATTGATGAAGATATAAAGATCAATGAAATGGAACATCAGCTTGAACACGATTGTATTGAACTGATTGCTTTGCAGCAGCCAGTTACAGCAGATCTGCGTAAGATCATCACAGTGATGAAAGCCTGCGCTGACTTGGAAAGAATGGGCGACCATGCTGTATCCATCTCAAAATCCACCATTAGAGTTAAAGGGAATAAACGCAATGCGACAATTGAAAATAAAATTTCTCTAGCTGGAGAAAAAATTAAGGTGATGGGTCAGGAGATTATTGATGCCTATATCAAGTATGATACTCAAAAAGCCAGAGAGATTGCGCATAAGGATGAAGCCATTGATACGCTGGCCGATGAAATTAAAAAAGCCAGCATCGATGAGATGCGTCAGGATCCGGAGCTTGTTCTGGGCGCCACAGACTACATTCTTGTCAGCACCTATATTGAAAGAATGGGTGATTATATCACGAATATATCCGAATGGATCCTTTATTTTGAAACAGGAGAAATACAGGAATTGAATACACACCATAACTACTCATAATAAGCCTATAAAGGGTGAAAGCGAGGAATGGAGGGGCCGAAATCCTGTTCATTCCTTTTTTTCATAAAATGACTGGGTTTTATCCAACTTCCTCTAGCTAATAAATGAGGTTTTGTGTATAATATTTTAATATAACTGATATTATAATGGTAATATAATGAGAGGAAAAAAGGGTATGAAATTAGGGGAGAAGATTAAGACAAGAAGAAAAGAAATTAAAATGACGCAAGCGGAACTGGCCGATGGTATCTGTACTCAAGCCATGATCAGCCGTATCGAAAAGAAGAAAGTCAGACCAAGTCGGGAACTGATGGAGAAAGTAGCGGAACGGCTGGCCGTATCGATTCATTATTTTTATGGGGAAGATTCGATCGAGAGCCGTTATTCTCAAACAGCACAGCTGTGCCGCATTATTCGTCAGCACCTTGAAAGAAGAGAGTATGAATCAGTATCTTATCTGATCGAATCGAATGAAGAACTTATCGAAAAGACGATAGGTGAAGAAAGAGATTTCTTTAACTGGATACAGGGACTTTTATACGCTTATCGTGACGGGGATAACGATAAGGCTCTTGACTATCTGATTGAATTGGAAACCGATGTAAAAAATGGAGAACTACGAGTTGAAGTCATTGACAGTATTGGAAATCAGTATTTGAGAAAGAAACAGTACGACCTGGCAGAAGCTTACTATCAGAAAGGGTTCGACTCATTTGCAGAATGGATGAATCATGAGAAGAAAGCTAAGTTGCTGCTTAACTATTCGATTTGTCTGTTCAGGGAAGGCAAGTATTCCAGCTGTCTGGACAAAGTGATGCAGGGACTGGAGCTGGTCATAGAGAAGAAGACTTTATTTTTACTAGGCGACTTTTTCTACTATAAAGGCTCGTGTCTGGAGAAGCTGGGTCATAGAGATGAAGCACTGGATGCTTACAAAAAAGCTCAGACCATCTTTGATATTCAGCAGAACGAAAAGTACCTGCTGATCACTAAACTGGCTCAGGAGCAGCTTCAGTCGGCAGCTAGAACGGAATAACCGCATAGAATAATCGAGTAGGAGGTAAATAATTAATTTACCGTCCTCTCACACCACCGTGCGTACGGTTCCGTACACGGCGGTTCAATAATTTAAATATCTCTATCGCTCGTACAAATGGATTAAATCTCTTAAT
>NZ_BAAGIR010000035.1:0-20638 GCF_054658155.1 Alkalibacterium sp. m-11 | reverse complement strand
TTTGCGTCCGTCTTCCTTCAGATTCCGCCTCACGGCGGACACCCTTGACTTTCGCTAACAGTTCCTACTGCCAAGTCTGTAGTGGACTTTCACCACCAAGTTGTCGCCCATGCCGGGCGCACGAAAAGAAGAGAGACAAACAGTCTGTTCATCTCTCTTCTTATCATTCTTCATTCTATTAGTTCCTGATTCTTTCCATCAGTCCAGGTTTCGGACGATAGATATAATCCATCTTTTCCCTGATTTCAGGAGCATCTGTTTCATAAAGTTCAAGTGTGGAATGACCGTCGTTCTTCTCAATTACACTCGTCTGTTTTTCTGGATGGTTCTGAAGAATGTCCATCTGATTGGAATAGGTATAATCCAGTGGATCCAGTTTTGTCAGACTTTCAGGCTGATAGAATCTGAGCAAGTCCATGGACATCAGTCTGTCCGAATGATTCATTTCCATTCGAGCACGGTCTCGTTCTGCGAGAAGTTCAAGACGTTCTGCTTCAGTAAACTGCTCGGATAATTCTTCCCCAGTCTGGTTGTCGTAGATCCGGTCAGTAATGAAGGTGTAGTCAGTTGTGATCACTCGTCCATTCCTCAACGCTACGCTGCTGTCATGTCCCGGAGAGAGTAGATCCTGTCCCATAAACAGATAATCATCCGTTTCTATACCAAGAAGATGGAGCAGGGTTGGCAGCACATCAATCTGCCCGCTCGGCATTCTGAAATTCTCCCCACTCTTCAGGATCTTTTCCAATAAGTGGAGCCACGTGAGGGTTTCTCATATTGGAAATGCCGTAGTGATCCCCATACATGACAAAAATAGAGTTTTCATATAACCCTGTTTTTTTCAGATAAGTGAAAAATTCCTCCATCGCTTCGTCAGCATAATTAGCAGTGGCAAAGAAGTCATTCACTGTAGAATCATCTGTCTGTGCAATCGGAAACCCAGAATTCTGGTCGTCCAGAGGATAAGGGAAATGGTGTGTGACTGTAAGAAACTTGGTGTAGAATGGCTGTGGAAGCTGCTCAAGATACTCAACAGAATCTCTGAAGAACAGCTTGTCTTTCAATCCATACTCAAGCGCCCGATCTCCTGACAGATCATAAAATTCGGCATCAAAGAAATAATCATAACCGAACTGCCGATAAGTATCTGAACGATTCCAGAAAGAACCGACATTGCCGTGAAAGGCTGCTGATGTATAATTAGCTTTACTTTTCAGTATCCCCGGTGTTGCATGAAATGTATTGGATGACCCAAGAGTCTGAAATGCACTGCCCTGAGGAAGTCCATATAGAGACGTTTCAGTGAGGATTTCAGCATCTGAAGATTTTCCTTGTCCAGTCTGATGATAGAAATTACTGAAGCTGAAGGACTCTTCACTATTATAAAGACTGTTTACAAAAGGCATGACTTCGTGTGTCTCGCCGTTTTCATCTTCTAGCTCATAATCGATCAGAAACTGCTGAATACTTTCCATAGCGATCACAATGACATTACGGCCTTCTGCCATTCCAAAATATTGAGGATTGGGTTCAGCACGGTTAGCTTTTGCATAACTGACGATTTCTTCAAGATGAGATTCGTCAGCGCTGGCTTTAATATGAGAATTCTTAGCTGTTTGATAGACATCGTATCCTGTAAAAAAGTTGATTCCCAAATATTTAACAATATAATTCCGGTCAAATGTCCGTGTAAGCAGCTGCGGTCGACTGATTTCTGCCAACATCAGGTTTCCGACGAGCATAAGAATCCCTAAGAGAAGTGTCCCAGCTGCTTTCCTGCTGATATCCAGTCTACTGCCAAATACTGACTGGCCTCTTTTCACCTTATACATCAAAGCCAAAAAGACTATAACATCGATCCAGTACAAAACATCCCAAGGCCTCATCATGGCCAGCGTGGACGATATCAGTGCACCGGATACGTTGTTGGATCCTACTAAAATGTTCATTGTCAGAAAGTCAGTAAACTCTCTGTAGTATAAAATATTTGAATAGAGAAGCAGCGTAGCCGCCAGCAGAATCCCCATCAGCAGCCAGGTACGACGTTTCTTGTTTTTGCTGAAAAGTGCCACCGAAAAGAGAATGATACCCAGCCCTAAAGGGTTGATCAGTAAAATGACATGCTGAAGCCACCCAGTTACCCCCAGTTCAAATTCAATTAGGTAGGCAACATAAGTTTTCAGCCAGAATAGAACGATAAGTATGCTGAATAGATCAGTTTGTTTCATGAAGATTTGTTTTATTTTAGACATAGAAGTCCCTTCTTTATCTCTGTTAGACATGACGGCCCGTTAGTACAAGTTTAATTCAGTACTGAACACGCCTCTTTCAACTTATAAATATAGACCAAAAAATCAGACCTGTAAAGGACTTTACATGAAAATGAACGATCTTTTAACTCCATCCACCATACAAGCCCTTACAGGTCAGATATTCTCAAGATTTAATGAATTTCTCAAAAGTTTTTCTCATTCTTCTTCACTATACCCTTCCTCTTTATCAGGAAAGTGAACTGTGAAGATGGTTCCTTCGCCTGGTTGACTTTCAACATCTATGCTAGCCTGATGAAGCTGGACAAGCTGCTGAACAATAGCAAGTCCCAGACCAGACTCTCCATACTTCGTATTGACTCTTGAAGAATCCGCTTTGAAGTACCGTTCCCAGATAAAGCGCAGCTCTTCCTCAGACATGCCTATCCCGGTATCCTTAATGCTGATACTGACTCCTTCGTCAGTTTTTGTTCCACTGACAATGATCGTTCCTTCACTAGTAAACTGCATGGCATTCTTTATGAGATTCACCAGTATCTGCTTCAGCCGGTCGTAGTCCGAATATACAAAAAGTCCTTCAACATCTTTTATTATCAGTGTGTTAGTTGATTCCACAACTATCTCTTTCATCTGTTCCTTAATTTCCTCAAGTATATCACCAAGAGGCACATAATGCTTTTTCAGAACAATCCGATTGGAACGGATATTTTCATAATCCATGTTTTCATTGACCAGTCTGATCAGACGGCGTGTCTCCTTGCGCATCAGCTGAATACTTCTCAGTTTCTGCTGTTCAGGAATAACCCCATACTCGAGTCCTTCCAGCAGGCCATTGATTGTAGTCAAGGGGGTCCTCATCTCATGAGCCGCATCCTGCATAAATGTCTTCCTTCGCTCCTCCTGGCGATTCACTTCTTCCTGGGATAACTTGAGCGCGCTGACCATACGATTGAAATCTCTTGAGAGATAGTCGATTTCGTCTCTTTCCTTATGGTCCAAACGTATACTGTACTCGCCTTCAGCTACCTGATGTGCTGCTTTTCTTAAACGATTTACCCTCTTAACCTGATTATGAGCGAAGATAAAGCTCATCAGTACAGCTAATATTGTTGAAATCAGAAATGCCTGAAAGAGGTTCCCTTCCAGTTCTTCCATTTGTTCATCAATATGACTGACCGGTGCACTAACTGTCACAAAACCAGAATAGTCTCCCTGCTGATTGTCAAAATAAGGAAGATAGATCAGAGCCGTTTCACGTGGGTTTCCCAGCATGTCTTCCTGATTTGTAGTCAGCGACAGACGCTCACCTCTACGCAGCCGGTCTATTTCTTCGGGAACCACTCTCGCCTCCATATCGGGAGGAAGCTCTGGAAAAATCAGAGAGCCTGTCTCGTCAAAAACAAAAAACGATACCCCTTGATCATAAAGGAGCTCCTGAATGGTACTGAGGTCATCGCCTTCCAGCGATTCATCTTTAATCGATTCAGCATAACGAAATAAGCGAGTCTCGATGCTTCTCACCGCAGTATTCCGTCCAAAATGAACAAGTGACACTACCGTCACAGTCATTAAAATAATGATAACTGCCAGAAAACCAAGAAAAAGCTGGTAGAAGTACGGCAGTTTCATCTTAATCGATCGATCTTGTATCATCAAATTTATATCCCACTCCCCATACAGTCTGAATTACCTGGGGGCCATTCTCCGACAGTTTCTGACGTAATTTCTTTATATGTGCATCAACTGTCCGCTCATCTCCGAAGTATTCATAATCCCATACCAGCTGAAGAAGCTGCTCACGCGAAAAAACTCGTCTTGGGCTGTTGGCTAAAGTGTAAAGCAAGTCAAATTCTTTAGGTGTCAGATTATCCAGAGCTTGATTGTATAGTAGAACTTCTCTAGTCGTCCGGTCCATTTTCAAGTGCTCTGTTTCTATTTCATATTCAGCATTGGCTGAATCGGAGGCATTCACATTGGCTCTGCGCAGAAGCGACTTAATGCGTGCGACGAGAGTAAGCGGACTGAACGGTTTAGTGACATAGTCATCCGCCCCAACTTCAAGACCGATCACTTCATCACTTTCCGAGTCCTTGGCAGTCAGCATAATTACAGGAACTGTCCTGGACTGTTTTCTTATTTCTCTGCATATTGTTATGCCGTCCATTTCAGGCAGCATGAGATCAAGAACGACAAGATCATAGCTGTTTTCATTCTCCTGAAATAGTGAAAGTCCTTCTTTACCGTTATGAGCAAAGGTAGCCTCCCATTCTTCTTTTAGAAAAAACATTTCGATCATTTCACAGACTGATTCATTGTCTTCAACCATTAAAATATGCATAACAATCCTTCTTTCTATAATACGTGCTCCTGTTATTATACCTACCATAGTTGAATTTTCTATGTAAATCAATGTAAATAGTGAAGAATTTCCTTGTATGACATGCCCGGCGTCAAATTTGGTTCATATCACCTACTGCTTTTTAGACAGCAGAAACCGGCAGGATGACTAAGTCATCCTGCCGGTTTTTTTTCAAGTGATTCAGCTGGGGTTAGCAGCAACTTTGTCGGGGCTCTTTTTCTGGAGAAACTCCAGATCTTCGACAAGCATTTCAACGACATATCTCATATCTTCTGATTCAGTTTTATAAGACCTGGACTGCATACGCCCCGTCAGTGCAATAAGATCTCCTTTTGAACAATACTCTTCAAGGAGTTCGGCTCGCTTTCCCCAGGCAACAAAAGGAATAAAGTCCGCATCACTACTTCCATCTTTCTTGTAGGTCTTTCTTACAGCTAACGTATTACTGGTGACAAGCCGTCCTTCCCCAATATCTTTCAACTCTATATCCTTGGTCAGCCTTCCGATCAATGAAATGGCGTTCATGTTTTTTCCTCTCTTCTAATTAAAGTAGAAAGATTTCTCTTTCCCTACTATTACATATTGTTAAAAGAATCAGAAAGTCACGAAAAAAAAGACGCTTACCCGAAGATAAACGTCAAAACAGCTAAAAATTAGAATATAAAGTCTAATACATGCTGCCAAAGTTCCGGATTAAAAACATCCATAGGATCCCCAGCTCCTCCAATGACGCTGTATCCTAACATTGCTCCCCCTATAAAAGCGGCTGCTATAAGCAATAGAACAACTAGAACTTTTATTACATAAAATGCTATGTCTTTTAAGATTGTTTTCCACGTCATCAGCGAACACTCCAATACTCACATCCCAGACTTATCGGCTTACTATATTTAATACAGTTTATTTCTCTGCTTAAGGTTTTCAAGAAGAATTCCTGTTCCAAGAGCTACACTATCCAATGGATCTTCCGCCTTGAACACTGGCACTTTCAATTCTTCAGCGAAAAGCAGTTCAATGCCGTCAAGCATGGCTCCGCCACCGGTGAGAATAATGCCCCGGTCGATAATGTCAGCTGAAAGTTCAGGTGGGGTCTGTTCCAGAACAGATTTTGCCTGCTCGACAACGACGACCATGGATTCTTTCGTAGCTTCCATAACTTCCAGTGATGAGATCGTAATCGTTCTAGGAAGACCAGTGACCATGTCACGTCCTCTGACATCCATTTCGTCATTGCGACCATGATCGAATATGACGCCTATTTCCTTCTTAACAGTCTCTGCCGTACGTTCCCCAATCAGAAGATTGTGCTTCTTCTTGATATACTGAGTAATATCGTTGTCCAGAGTATCTCCGGCAATTTTTACGGAACGGCTGGTTACTATGCCGCCCATAGAAAGGACTGCAATATCACTTGTTCCTCCACCGATATCGATGACCATGTTGCCGCTCGGCTGGAAAATATCCATTCCTGCACCAATAGCCGCAACTTTAGGCTCTTCTTCAAGATAGACATTCTTTCCACCGCTCTTTTCCGCTACTTCGATGATCGCTTTTTGTTCAATTGCTGTAATGTTTGTTGGGCAGCAGATCAGGATATTCGGTTTTGATAGAAACCCTTTCACATTAAGTTTATCAATAAAATATGTCAGCATGGCTTCTGTTATATCGAAGTCTGCAATCACTCCACCCTGCAGGGGTCGGATTGCTTTAATGTTTCCCGGTGTACGTCCGACCATCATATAAGCGTCTTCTCCCACCGCGAGTACTTCATTCGTTTTTGTATCCAGAGCGACCACTGAGGGTTCGTTCAGGACGATTCCTTTTCCTTTAACATGCACCAGCACATTTGCTGTTCCTAAGTCGATGCCAATATCTCTAGCCATCGTTCGTCTCCTCTCAACTGTCAGTTGCTGTATTACAATGCGAGATTCTTTAAAAAAGTTTTCACTCTATCTATGATACTTAAAGTAGAAAAAAAGAGCAACCATAAATTGGGAAAATTATTCGTAGTAATAAAAGTAATAAAAGAAACACATTATACTCATTCATTCTGGACAAGTAATCCCCATACTGCCTGCTTAGGCTTTGACCCTGACAAATATAATTGGGATAAACCTGTAAGCTGGAGAAGTCGAGTAGCCTGGACAGAAAGATGTACTTCCGCTTTACGGACTACAAAAACGGACAGCACAATGGCTGCCCGTTTAATTATTCCACTATCATGGCTCAGCTTGCTGAGATTCTCTTATTTTTTTCTGAAACAGTTTCCTGATCAGATACTCTTTCCAGATCAGCACCCAGTTTCTGCATTTTAGCGTGGAAATTAGAGTACCCTCTGTCCAGATGGCTTAAGTTTGTCACTTGAGTATAGCCTTTTGCAATAAGTCCGGCAAGAACCAGGGCTGCAGAGGCTCTCAGATCACTTGAAGCCACTTCCGCTCCTTGTAGTTCTTGTCCACCGTGAATAATCAGGCTCTGGCTGTCGACTTTGAAAGATGCATTCATTTTTCTCAGTTCTTCCATGTGCATGTATCTATTCTCGAAGACTGTTTCTCTCATGATGCTTGTGCCTTCAGCTGCCAGCTGAGCAATAGTCATTGGAGACTGCAGATCCGTAGGGAAGCCAGGATGAGGCATCGTCTTGACATCAGTTGGTTTAAGCTTGTCTGGACCGATCACGCGCAAACCTTCAGATGATTCGACAAAAGTTACACCCATTTCTTTCAATTTTGAAATAAGGGGTTTGTTGTGTTCGGAGACACAGTCTTTAATCAAGATATCTCCTTGAGTAACCGCAGCTGCCACCATAAATGTTCCGCTCTCGATTCGGTCAGGAAGGATAGAGTGCTCGACCCCTTGCAAGGAAGAGACCCCCTCGATTCTGAGCGTTTCTGTGCCTGCACCAACTACTTTGGCTCCCATTTTGTTCAGGAAATTGGCTAAGTCAACTATCTCAGGTTCTCTTGCAACGTTTTCTATAGTAGTCGTTCCTTCAGCTAGCGTTGCAGCCATCATAATGTTCTGAGTTGCTCCCACACTCGGGAAGTCCAGATAAATATGTGCGGCTTTCAGCTTGTCTACTGAAGCTTCAATGTGACCATTGCCGATATGTATATCGACACCCATTGCTTCAAAACCTTTCAAATGTAGATCGATCGGTCGTGATCCAATCGCACATCCGCCTGGCAACGCGACTTTAGCATAACCAGTACGTGCCAGAAGAGGGCCCATTACAACAATTGATGCGCGCATTTTGCTCATAAAGTCGAATGGTGTTTCACTATTCAAATCATCTGTTGAGTCGATGATTATTTCTTTTTTATCTTCATCAAAGGATACTGGCATATTTAAATGTGTCAGTACCTGATTCATTGTATAAATGTCAGACAACAAGGGGACGTTTGTCAGAACATTCTGTCCGCTTTCAGCCAGAACTGTTGCAGCGAGAATTGGTAGTGCCGCATTTTTAGCACCATCCACTTCTACTGTACCCGAGAGTTTTCGTCCTCCACTAACTATTATTTTATCCATTCCATGCCCTCCATTATTTAAACCAAGCTTATTTCGAATTGTCTACTGTAATTGTAATTGTCAGATATTTAATGTATTAAGCAATCAGAATATGAAATGCCTGATACAGTATACCAGATACCTGTTGAAAGAGGAACCAATTGAAACCCCTTTATCCATGACAAGTTTGTGACATATATTCCTGTTCTGTACAATTCTTATTTGAGATGTTACAAGAAGAAAAACAGCTGTTGTATTAAAAGAATAAATTCGAGAAAAAACTGACTGACTGTATACCCAATTGCAATGGCTGCAAGAATATATAATGTTCTGGCCTGAGGAATATGATATTTCCTGATCAGTGTGTCCGTACGTATCGCCTGCAGGGACCAGAATGCAGTTAATATAAAGAAAATATGTGAAACCAGTGCAATAAGTGACTGCAACGTCGTCAATGTCATACCTTTCATCCTTTCGAAACTATAATAGCACACGATATGTGATATTTCATTTATTATGCTTGTAACACAATTGTTACAGTGGTAATCCTTGGATAAACAGAAAAAGAACTCCGATGAGTCAATCCATCAAAGTTCTTTTTACTCCTTGCTGTTGATGCTTATAATGTACCGAATAATCGGTCGCCTGCATCGCCCAGTCCTGGGAGAATATAGCCTTTTTCATTCAGCTTCTCATCTAATGAAGCTGTGTAGATATCCACGTCGGGATGAGCATCCTGAAGCACTTTGACGCCTTCAGGTGCAGCAACGAGGCAGACAAATTTTATATTCGTTGCGCCACGTTTTTTCAAAGCATCGATTGAAGCTACCGCAGATCCTCCAGTAGCAAGCATTGGATCGACCACCAGCAGTTCTCTTTCAGGTAAATCAGATGGCATTTTTATAAAGTATTCAACAGGTTCCATAGTCTCGTGGTCACGATACATGCCCACATGACCTACTTTTGCGGCAGGAATCAGATCCAGCATACCATCTACCATTCCCAGACCAGCTCTTAGAATAGGTACGATAACTACTTTTTTACCAGCCAGTCTTTTTTGAGTTGAGATAACCAGAGGTGTCTCGATTTCAACATCTTCCAACGGCATTTCTCTTGATACTTCATATGCCAGCAGACGTGCAATTTCGTTGACGACTTCTCTAAAGTATTTAGTTCCTGTACGTTTATCTCTAATTATGGTCAATTTATGCTGAATTAGTGGATGATCGATTACTTGAAGTTTTCCCATACTATTACCCCTTTGCTCTCTCCGTATTAAATTCCTATTCTATTGTACAGAAAGCTCGGTGAATATTCCAGAAGAATAATAATTTATAAGGACCTGTCGATCCATTCGGCTGCTTTTTCAAGACGATTCATATAGGCCAGACCTATACCAACAGGTTTATACGATTCTGCTAAAATGACTGTGGCCGGAGAACGGTCGAGTTCCCGCAGCCCGTCATATAGTCGGCTGGCTGCCTGCTGTGGGACTTCTCGCTCTCCTAGTGAAAACACCACGTCTGCCTTGTGGCCAAAATGTTCATTCAGCTCGTCGCTTGCAAGCAGACCGATTGTTTCTCCCTGCGTATGAAGCTTGCTTAAAACGTCTTCTGCTGACACTTTATCTTCCGGTAGTATATACACTGGTATGTCCGGTGAATAATGCCGATACTTCATCCCCGGAGATTTAGGAGCATGAGTCTTGTCTTTTAAATGTGTGTCGATATAGACTGTCCCTAGCACATCCGTCAGTTCTTCATATGAAATGCCTCCCGGCCGGAGGATAGTGGGTTTTTGGGGATCCGTCAAGTCCAGGACTGTCGATTCAAGTCCTACACCGGTTGCCCCCCCATCTATGATGCCGCTTATTTTTCCGTCCAGGTCATCATGAACATGGCGAGCTGTTGTCGGACTCGGTCTGCCTGACGAGTTGGCGCTCGGTGCTGCGAGAGGGACACCTGTCGCTTCTATCAAGTTCAAAGCTACCGAATGGTCAGGCATCCGAATCCCTACTGTACTCAGACCGCCTGTAACGGATGGAGCCAGCGCCCCTTTTTTATTAAGCACGATTGTACAAGGTCCAGGCCAGAAGTGAGCAATCACCTGTTCAGCCTCTTCAGGAAGGCTGGAAACGAACTGTTTCATCTGAGTCACGTTCGATACATGGATAATCAGAGGGTTATCGCTCGGTCTCCCTTTAGCTTCGAAAATTTTCCTTACTGCTGATTCATTTGTGGCATCTGCTCCCAGACCATATACCGTTTCTGTCGGAAAAGCCACAACTTCTCCTGCTTTTAGTGCTTCAGCAGCTTCCTTGATATCTTCCGGCTGCCAGCGATTTGTTTTCATGGTAGTCACTACCTTTCTTGATCAATATGACTGACGTGTAAAGCTCGATCGTGCCCGCTCATATCTTTCCAGATCACAACGTCTGCTTCTGGAAAAGCCTGCTCGAATATGGCCTTTACCTGTTCTCCTTGCCTGTAGCCGTATTCCAGAATAATATGCCCGTCTTTGTTCATAAGTCGAGGCAGTGCTTCCGCCATCTTTTTATAGAAGTAAAGGCCCTCATCATCAGCAAACAAGGCCAGCTGAGGTTCAAAATTCAGGACAGACTCATCCATTTCACTTCTCTCATTCTGGCTGATATATGGCGGGTTCGACAGGACCAGATCAAATGAACCAGTCACTTTTTCAGTCACATCACTTTCCATAAAATTAACATCGGCTCCCATGTTCCAGGCATTTTTCCGGGCAACCGCCAATGCTTCTGGACTGATGTCTACAGCTGTCACTTTATCCTGAGGCCTCTCGAGTTTATGACTGACTGCCAGCACACCAGACCCGGTCCCGATGTCCAGAACTTTTAGAGCTTTTTCTGGAAGGTTCTTCAGATAGCGGTGAAACCATTCTTCCGTTTCAGGTCTGGGGATCAATGTATCTGGAGTCACCGTGAATGGTCGGCCATAAAACCATTCATGTCCAACTACTTGCTGAGGAGGACGTCCATCAGCACATTCTTCGATCGCCTGCTTATATGCCGCCCATTGTTCCTCAGTTAAATGAGTCCGTCGTCTGGATAAAAGATCAGTGATCGTCCAGCTGAACAGCTCTTTCATGACCCATTCTGCGATATACGGCTCTCTCCTGTTCATTTTTAAAAAAGAAGAAGCCCAATTCAGGACTTCTCCAACTGTTTTTTTAGGGTCAGTGTCATTAATACTCATTTTTCAGCTGCTCCATTTTCCGAGACTGTTCCCACATCAGAAGGGCATCAATGATTTCACCTAACTTACCAGACAAAATCTGATCCAGCTTCTGAATCGTCAGATTGATCCGGTGATCCGTCACTCGACTCTGCGGATAATTGTACGTACGGATACGTTCAGAACGGTCTCCAGTTCCGACTGCAGATTTTCTTTCTGCATCCACTTCAGCCTGTGCTTCTGTTGTAATTTTGTCATAGATCCTTGAACGCAGAACTTTCATCGCCTTTTCCCTGTTTTTAAGTTGTGACCGTTCATCCTGCATCGCTACAACGATTCCGGTTGGTTCGTGGGTTAGACGTACTGCAGATGCCGTTTTGTTGACATGCTGTCCTCCGGCTCCACTTGCATGGTAGATGTCGACTCGGATATCGTTCTCATCAATATCCACTTCCACATCCTCAGCTTCCGGCATGACAACGACTGTAGCTGTAGACGTATGGATACGTCCCTGGGATTCTGTCTGAGGCACACGCTGTACACGGTGAGCTCCATTTTCAAATTTTAGCTTCGAGTAAACGTTTGTCCCTGTGATCATCAGGGTAATTTCTTTATACCCGCCGATCCCGTTTGAATTGGCATCAAGCACTTCTGTCTTCCAGCCTTCATTGTCCGCATACTTCTGGTACATATCGAACAAGTCACTTGCAAAAAGCTGAGCTTCGTCTCCTCCAGCCGCTCCTCGAATCTCCATGATGACATTCCGTTCGTCGTTTTCGTCTTTTGGCAGCAGCATGATTTTCAGCTGCTCTTCAAGCCTTTCTTTTTCTTGGATCAGAGATTTACGTTCTTCTTTTGCCAGTTCTTCCATTTCACTGTCCAGAGATTCTTTCAGCATCTCTTCAGTATCTTCCAGTTCAGATGTGACTTCCTGATATTTTCTGAAAGACGCAACTGTTTCTCTCAAGTCAGATTCCTCTTTACTCAATTTCATGAAGCGATCAGTATCACTGATCACCTGAGGATCACTTAATAATTCGTTCAGTTCATCGTAGCGTATCGCTACTTCTTCCAAGCGATCGAACATACTCATATGTGTCCGCTCCTTTCATCATTCATTTGATTCGGTTATTTTAAGTCTTCTTCCTTCATCATCGGTGGGTTATGGTAATGTTTCCGGCAGACCGGATAATAGGATTCATTTCCCCCTATGACAATCTGTTCACCTGTATAAACGGGTTTTCCGCCATGCATGCGCATATTCATTATAGCTTTTTTATGACAGAACCAGCAGATTGTTTTCATTTCTTCGATTTTGTCCGCGAGTATCAGCAGCTGTTGTGATCCTTCAAAAAGCTGATTCCGGAAATCATTTTTTAGGCCAAATGCCATGACCGGAATCGACAGTTCATCAACGATATGAGCCAGCTGATTCACGTGCTCTCTTTTAAGAAACTGAGCCTCATCAATCAGTACACAGGCGATGGATTTGTCCATACTCTTCACCGTTTCAAAGATATCAGTATCGTCATTGACAGGGATTGCTTTGCGCTTGATGCCGATCCGACTTGATATTGCCCCCACTTCATCACGGTCGTCCAGACTACTGGTGAATAATACTACCGGTTTATTCTGCTCCTCATAGTTGTGAGCAACTTTTAAGATCTCGATCGATTTGCCACTATTCATAGCCCCGTATCGAAAAAACAGCTGCGCCATAAAAAAACCTACTTTCTCTATTATACTGAATTAGTCATAATTATATCGAACGAAAAGGTATCAATCCTTATAAATTATAAGTGAATACACTAAAAAGTACAAGCGTGGTCTTAAGGTAAAAGTAAATAAAAGGTTTCTATTACACGGGCTCTTTTCTATGCTAAACTGAACGAAATGGAACGAGAGGAGATTAACAATGCAGGAACCGATTTTTTTACAAGGTGTGTTTAAAGAAAAGATATGGGGCGGGCAAAAACTGAAGGATCTGTTTGGCTACACTATTCCCAGTGACAAGACGGGGGAACTGTGGGCAATCAGTGCCCATAAAAACGGGCCAAGTACGGTAATGAATGGAGCATATAAAGGGATGACACTGGATAATCTGTGGACAGAGCATAAAGAACTATTTGGTCATCAGGGGAATTCAGTTTTTCCGCTCCTGACTAAAATCATCGATGCGCAGGACGACTTATCAGTCCAGGTTCACCCTGACGACACGTATGGTCTTGAAAAAGAAGGTGAACTAGGAAAGACTGAATGCTGGTACATTCTAGACGCAGAAGAAGGCAGCGAAATTGTCTACGGCCACCATGCACAGACAAAAGACGAACTGGAAGACATGATTAATCATGGACAGTGGGACGATCTGCTGAGACGCATTCCAGTAAAAGCCGGAGATTTCTTCTATGTCCCGAGTGGAACGATCCACGCGATCGGTTCGGGTATCATGATTCTCGAAACTCAGCAGTCAAGCGACACTACCTATAGAGTCTACGATTATGACAGAGTGCAGGACAACGGCGAAACACGCGATCTTCACATCATCGATTCGCTTGCTGTAACCACTGTCCCTCATCAGGATCCTGACTTGACTTTCGAATCAGCAGATACAGATGGATTCAGTCAGACTATACTTGTCAAAAATCCTTTCTTCAAAGTTGAAAACTGGAAAATCAATGGGCACCAGACTTTTACAGCTGATGCTCCCTACTCGCTTTACAGTGTGCTCGATGGAGAAGGTGATCTGACTGTTGATGATGTATCCTATTCACTCAAAAGAGGCGACCATTTCATCCTTCCTGAACCTGTAAAAAATTGGGAAATAAATGGACAGCTTCACATCTTTGCATCACAACCTGGTAAAGAGGCCTAGATCGACTTATTTTTAATCACGCAAAAAGGACGGACCACCGACATGCAGTCGTGGCTCGTCCTTTTTAGGTTCTATGACCTAAACTATTAGACATAGAACCTAAAAAAACAACCGTAACTTGAACCCTTACATGATGTCAGGTTCAAGTTACGGTCAGATAAATTATTCGTTTTTCATTATACAGCTTTCAGCTGCTCATCTGGAGACTGGAACTGAGAGTTGTAAAGATCAGCATAAAAGCCGTTCTGTTCCATCAGCTCATCATGATTTCCAGTTTCAATCACATCACCATGATTCATGACAATGATCTTATCAGCATCTCTGATTGTGGAAAGTCTATGGGCGACAACGAAACTAGTCCGGTCCTGCAGAAGATTTTCCATCGCTTTCTGTATGAGTATTTCTGTACGCGTATCGACGGATGATGTTGCCTCATCAAGAATCAGGATGTCCGGATCAGCTAGAAAAGCCCTTGCGATCGTAATCAGCTGACGTTGCCCTTGAGAGATATTCGTTCCTTCTTCATTCAGAACGGTGTTGTATCCATCAGGAAGTCTTCTAACGAAATCATCCACATGAGCCGCTTTGGACGCCTCAAGGATCTGCTCGTCAGTCAAATTCTCTTCATCGTGACTACCGTATGCAATGTTATCCCAGATTGTTCCATTGAAGAGCCAGGTATCCTGAAGCACCATTGAAAATCGACTTCTAAGTTCTGCCCGGTCGATGTCTCTTATATCCACACCTTCATAACGGATGCTACCTCCTTTGACATCGTAGAACCGTTCAAGCAGATTGATCAAGGTCGATTTTCCTGCTCCAGTTGGGCCGACCACAGCAACCATTTCTCCCTCATTGACTGTCAGGTTGAAATCAGTCATGAGCAACTCATCTTCACTGCTGTCGCCGTAACCGAACTGTACGTGTTCAAACTCAATTTTATAAGGAGAATCTGCTTTAGGTTCACGTCCAGATACTGTTTCTTCCATTTCCTCTTCATCCAGGATCTCAAAGACCCTTTCACAGGAGGCAATGGTCACTTGAATCGTGTTGGCCAAGTCGGCGATCTGTCTGACGGGCTGTGAGAACTGATTGACGTACTGAATAAATGCCTGTACGTTACCGAGTGAGACTGTGCCGTTAGCTACACCGATCCCACCGACTATCGCTACACCGAAGTAGCCTAAGTCCCTTGAGAAGCTGACCAGAGGCATCATGATCCCTGAAAGAAACTGGGCTTTCCATGATGCTTCATTAAGCTTGGAACTCTGAACGACAAATTTTTCGATTTCATCTTCTTCCCGGTTGTATGTCTTAACGATCGTATGTCCAGAAAATGTCTCTTCCACTTGGTCATTCAAAACGCCGAGTTCTCTCTGCTGACTTGCGAACTGTCTTTGCGACTTAGGTGCTACCCAGGCAATCAGAAGGAAACTGATTGGTACAGTGACGATGGTTACCAGTGTAAGACGAATATCTATGACAGTCATCACGGTCAGCACTGTTACAAACTGGACCACACTGATGATGAACTGAGACAAAGACTGCTGAAGAGTATTCGCAATCTGGTCCATGTCATTGATCGCACGGGACATGATATCTCCATTGGAATGTGTATCATAGTATTTGATCGGTAGAGTGGACATTTTTTCTTTCAACTCTTTACGCAAGTCATATACAGTTTTCTGTGCTATACGGGCCGTTATGAATGACTGGAAGTACTGAAAGATTGACTGAGTAATGTAGACAATTCCTACTGTAATCAGAATATTTCTGATCAGTGTAAAGTCGATCGGGAACTGCTGAATCGACTGGCCAGCTTCCTGAAGGGACGTTCCTTCCTGCAGGCCTCTGTATATTTCAGTTGTTGCCAGTCCTAGGATATATGGGGCAATGGTTCCCATGATTGTAGCAGCTATGACGAGAACGAATGTCAGAATCAGACCCCAGAAACGAGTGGACATGTACTTGACCAGCCTGAATGTCGTTCCCCAGAAATCCTTGGCTTTTTTAGCCTTCATATGGGCTGCGCTTTTAGTCTGGTTTTTCATTAGATGTCCTCTCCTTTCATCTGAGAATCCATGATTTCCTTGTAAATTTTGTTTGAGCGCTTCAGTTCGTCATGTGTGCCTTTTCCGACTACTTTCCCTCTATCAAGCACAATGATCTGGTCTGCATCCACTACTGTACTGATGCGCTGAGCAATAATCACGACTGCCGATTCTCTTGTTTCCGGCTTCAATGCTTCTCTCAGCTTAGCGTCTGTCTTGAAGTCGAGCGCCGAGAATGAATCATCGAATACCAGGATGTCTGCTTTAGTAACAAGTGCTCTGGCAATACTTAGACGCTGCCTCTGTCCGCCGGAGAAGTTTCCACCGCCCTGCTCGACTCTCGAATCAAGTCCCTTAGGCAGGTTTTCTACAAAGTCTTTTCCTTGGGCAATATCCAGAACATGCCAGATTTCTTCATCTGTAGCATCAGGCTTGCCGTACTTAAGATTGCTTCTGATCGTTCCAGAGAAAAGGAGAGCTTTCTGAGGAGCAAACCCGATCAGGCGCCTCAAGGCTCCCTGCTCGACCTCTCTGATATCGATTCCGTTGATTTCGATCGCTCCATCTTCTACATCGTAGAGACGAGGAATCAGATTGGCCAGAGTCGTTTTCCCTGACCCTGTTCCTCCAATGATCGCCAGTCTTTCCCCTTTTTTAAGGGTAAAGTCGATATCATCCAGCGCCAGTTTTTCTGCTCCAGGGTAACGGTAATTGATGTGATTGAAGCGAAGAGAGACTTCTCTATCTATTGATAAGTCTTTCGGGTCATCCGGGTCTTTAATGATATTAGGTGTATCCAGTACTTCCAGCACACGCGCGGCTGCAATCTGCCCTCTTGGTAGGAAGAACAGAACAAATGATACCATCATGATTCCAAGAAGAATCTGCATGGCGTAAGTCATGAAAGCCACAAGGTTACCTACCTGCATATTTCCTTCACTGATAAACTGTGCGCCGAACCAGATGATCATGATGTTGGTAATGCTGACAGCAAACACCATCGACGGCATCATGAATGCCAGGATGGTCTGTGCTTTGATTGATGTCGCCGCAAAGTCCCAGTTGACTTCATCGAACCGCTCCTTTTCATAGTCATCCTTATTAAAAGCCCGGATGACACGAATTCCTGTGAGTCCTTCTCTGAAGACACGGTTCAAGTTGTCTGTCTTCAGCTGCAGAGATTTAAAGATCGGACTAGTCAATCTCAAGATAAGAAACAGCAGACCAATCAGTATCGGCATGGAGATAAGGAATACAAAAGCCAGTTCTGGTTCTCTAGAATAGGCCATGATACCGGCACCGACCATTAAAAATGGAGCCAGCGTCATTATTCGAATGACCATCATCATGACAAATTGAATCTGCATGACATCATTAGTCGTTCGGGTGATCAGAGTGGATGTCCCAAAGCGGTCCAGCTCTTCATTTGTAAAATACGTCACGATTTTATAAACTTTACGACGTATCGTATCCCCAAGTCCCTGAGATTCTTTCGCCCCGAAATAGACATTCAGTAATGCGGAAACGATGGTTAGAAAAGTAAAGCCAAGCATCAGCAGACCTGTTCGGGTAATGTAGCCAATGTCTCCTTCAGCAACACCAAAGTCGATGATGTTTGCAGTAATCGTCGGCATCGCCAGCATCCCAACTACTTGAAGTCCCATAAAAAACAGACTTAAAGCTACGCGCCAGGGGTTCATCCATCTTGCTAGTTTTAACATAATTAATCCTCTTCTTTATTGTTTATTTTCACACCATACGTAATCCAGCTCAGCCGTTTAATAAAAAGCTCCTGTGTGCTGGAAACGGACAATTCCTTCCAGAACCCTTCCATAATGGTGTCGTTCAGCATACTCAGAATATATCTCAAAATATCGATCACTTCTTTTTCAGTTTCCATCTTCAACTGAGATCGATCAACGACATCAAGTATCCGTTTCCCGTCAGGAAGTTTCTGATAGCCTGTCTTGTCAAAATCGACTCGGGCTTCCTGATTGATCTGATAATTCATGTGCATGTACATATTCTCAAAAAATCCGAACTTTTCTGATTCCATAATATATTTGATGTATTTTTCACCAAACACTTTATATCCTTCAAAGAAGTCTCCGTCTTTTTCTTCAAAGCTTTTAAACATCAGCTGCCTGTAATTATATCTGAACTTGCTTATCAGAAAAAAGTAAAGGTCTTTCTTATCTTCAAAATATTGATAAAAACTTCCTCGTGAGATGTTTGAGTTCTTGACAATATTTGAAATAGAGGAATCGTTCAATGATTTTTCAGAGAATTCCTTCATCGCACCGGCAATGAGCCGTTGCCTTTTTTCTTCCGACAAATTAAAAAATGTCTGGGATGGCACACTATTCAGTCCTTCCATTGTGAAGTGAAAATGACATACTGTCATAATATGGTATTATATGTGACATGGTGTCATAAATCAACCTGAAAAAGAAAGTTCACGACTTTTTCAAGAAGTGAACTGTCAGGTATCCTCTCTATTTTTCACTTTGACAAGCGCTTCCTGTGTATTGACAGGTGCTTCTTCTACGTCATACCATCCTGTAGTGGCGCGGTACCAGTCAAATGCCATGGACACGATAATTTTGATGATTGCATATCCCGGTATACCGAATACGATTCCCATCAGACCGAATAGCCTTCCACCAATCAGAAGCAGAAAGATGATGTTGACCGGATGAATATTCAATGTGTTCCCGATGATCTGAGGCGAGATGATCCGATTTTCCAGAATCTGCTCTACCCCAAAAACAATCAGAACTTTGAACAACATAAAAGGTGAATCGACGATAGCGATGATCAGTGCAGGAATGCTCGCTACAAATGACCCGAGATAAGGAATCAGATTCAGAAACCCTGCAAAAACACCTAGTGTCAGCGCAAAATCTAGTCCCACGATGGTGAAACCGATCCAGAATATGAAACCAACTGAAATAGCTACGATCAGCTGGCCTCTAACATAGAAGCTGACCTGCTTGTTGATTTCCGAGAAAAGCTGATTGGTTTTTTCTCTAGCCTGAATTGGAATGTATTTAGATACGAAAGGCGGTATTTTTTCCCCGTCTTTCAGAAGATAATAGAGAACAAATGGCATAGTAAACAAAGTTATGAAGACTTGAGTAACTGTACCAATGAATGAACCTATGCTCCCCATTGTTACATTCAGTAAGTTCGTCGTCTGATTAGTCACTGTTTCAAGTACCGTTGTTTCGCTCAGCTGATCCATAAAGTCAGTGAAGGCCTGAGTATTCAAAAGACTGTCAAGCTGAAGCATCAAGTTATTCCAGTAAACGGGCCAGTTGGTTATCAGAGAATTAAGCTGTTCTCTGATGATCGGTAAGATGAAGTTAATGCCCCCTACGATCAGCAGGATGAGCATGCTGAACATGAAGGCTATGGCAGTGTTTCTTGAAAATCTTTTTTTCTCCAGCCAGTCGGCGATCGGATTTAACAGGTAGTAGAAAATGACCGCGAAAATAAGCGGCGGACCTACGATTTCTAAAATGATGCCTACAGGTCTGAAGATGAAGGAGATACGGGTGAGCATATAAATATTGACAAACAGGAGAAAAGTTATGACTAAGCCTGAAACTATTTTATTGTTGATGACTCTTTTCCAGAACCAGGTCTTACTCCACTGGCTCGATTTTTTCTCATTCAGATCCTTGTCCATACCCACGCTCCTTTCTGTCTACACTATCAGTTTAGCATATTCTATATATTTTTACACTAGTGTTGCATAAAACTTAGAATAAATGATTTCCATAGATTGTTACTTTCGTCACAAATGGTTTTCGTTAAAATTTCCAAAAAAGTCAAGTGCTGGCGCAAGGGATGACTTTTTCCAGAAATTTTTAGGGTTATTCAGTTGTGGATTAGTCCATTTGTATTCTCTTTCACTTAACCAGGTGCGAACGATTCTTTGAAATACGCAAACGGTTCATACTGTAACGCTCTGATTTGTCTCAAAACAGTGAAGAGGCTTGATTTCAAGCGTAATTCCAGTTTCATCAGTAACGTCAGTAAGTAGACAATCATCGCAAGAATCACTTGATTCTCTACGCCTTGTTCAGACTGTGAATAGTACGTTTTAATGGTAAAATGTTGTTTGATGTGCTTAAAAAACAACTCGATCTGCCATCTTGATTGATACATCTTTCCGATGTCCTCTGCTGAAAGATCCATTCGGTTCGTCAGGATACGTAGATTCGATTGATGCTTACGTTCAATCGTTACTAAGCGAAACAAACCCGTCAGGTAGGTCGATTTTCCCAGCTGAACCAATTGATCACTGATAATCCCTGATTCATGAGACACTTCCAGGTGCGCTTGAACATGAACGGCTGTAT
>NZ_BAAGIR010000034.1:0-20820 GCF_054658155.1 Alkalibacterium sp. m-11 | reverse complement strand
TGATTCATAAGAAGACCTCTTTTCTGGATTTGTGGTTATCTCTAGATTAAGGGTCTTCTTTCTTTTTGTCTACTTTAATTTCTTGCCCTACTATTTTACTTTCCGACAACTATTTTACACATAGTAAATATGAATAGATTGTGAAACTTCTAATTAAAATATTGGTATAGTTAGTATGTCTCTAATGAAAATATTCTGAAAATAGGTTATACTAATATTCATAATACCAACTAATATTTACTAATATTCGGGAAGTGAGGGATGTCAAGTGAAGAAATCTGAAAGACAGATGCTGATCAAGCAGATCGTTTTAAATAATGATATTGCTACACAGGAAGAGCTCCTTAAACTGCTCCAGGAAAAAGACGTCAAAGCAACACAGGCGACGATCTCCAGAGACATTAAGGAACTCAATCTAGTCAAGACTAACAGTGCGGCAAATGGAACAAAATACACGATTTATCAGAATAATCAGTTGACTATGGAAGACAAGCTGAATTCTACTATAAAAAGTGTGGTCACTAGTTACGAACGAGTTCAGTTCATGAACATTATAGTGACAATACCCGGGAATGCTCACGTCATCGGCGCATTGATAGATGATATAGAATTCCCTGAAATTGCAGGAACTGTAGCCGGAAATGATACCATCATACTTATTTCCAGAACGAATGAAGATGCTGAAAAGATTTATAATTATTATGACAATCTATTAGCAGACCATTCCTGAAAGGATAGAGACAGCAGAGAATAAACCAGACATTCGCTGAAATTTACAGCGTGCCGGTGATTTTTTGTCATGTCTCTTTTTTATGAAAAATTAGGATGCGCTTGCAAAGAATATTAAAAAAAATTATAGTAATAGATAAAATATAGAGTTAAAAACAATACAACTGATTAAGGAGACTGATGATGGATAGAACTGAATTAATGTCTTTACAGAACGGATCGGATATTAGAGGATTCGCACTGGATACAGATGTACATAAGAAGAATCTGACGGAGGAAACAATTAGGCTCATTGCCCGAGGCACAGCTAAGTGGTGGACTGAAAAATCGAATAAACGGTTAGATAAAACGGTAGTAACGATTGGATACGACAGCCGACTTTCTGGACCGTCGATTAAAGAGTGGCTGACTCACGTATTTACTGATCTGGGCATGACTGTGATCGATGCGGGAATGGCTACGACTCCCGCTTTATTTATGTCTACACAGTATGAAGACTTCAAGTCAGACTTGGGTATCATGATTACTGCCAGTCATTTGCCTATGGAATATAACGGACTGAAATTCTTCACTAAAGACGGCGGACTTGAACATGATGATATAACATCTATTCTTAACCTTGCTGATACACCTGTTAATCAGCTTGGTCAGGTCGATAAAGGGGATGTTGTGGCTAAAGACCTTTTATCTGTCTATGCAAAGGATCTTGATGGTAAAATACGTGAATCACTTGGTGTTGAAAAAACCGCTCTCCCTTTGGAAGGACGTCGCATAATCGTCGATGCAGGAAATGGCGCGGGTGGATTTTTTGCTGATAAAGTACTAAAACCATTAGGAGCAGATACAACAGGTAGCCAGTTCCTTGAGCCGGATGGAACATTTCCTAACCATGAACCAAATCCTGATAATAAAGCCGCGATGAAAAGTGTTTCTGAAGCTGTACTGGCTAATGAAGCAGACTTAGGAATCATTTTTGATACAGATGTCGACCGGTCTGCGATCGTAGACAAAAAAGGTCATAGTATTAACAGAAATAACCTTATTGGTCTAATTGGAGCCATCATACTTGAAGAGAATCCGGGAACTACTATCGTGACGAACTCTCCAGTTTCCGATCACCTCATCCAGTTTATTGAATCAAAAGGTGGGAAAATCGACCGTTACATTTCCGGATACCGTAATGTCATTAATCGGGGAATTGAACTGAACGATCAGGGCATTGACTGTGCGCTGGCTATCGAGACCAGTGGACACGCGGCGATCAGAGAAAATTATTTCCTTGATGATGGGGCATATCTCGCAGCTAAGATCATTGCTAAAGAAGCGGAAATGTCTCTTTCTGGCAGTAGTGTAGCTGAACTGATTCAAGATCTTGATCAGCCGGCAGAAACAGAAGAAATTCGTTTTGTCATAGAAACACCAGCCTACAAGGAAATCGGACCGGCTATTCTTGAGCGATTTGCTTTATGGATTAAAGAAACAGAGGGCTTCAGTCTGGTTGAAGATAATCTGGAAGGAAAGAGAAGTCAGATCAGTGCTCCTTATGGTAAAGGCTGGCTCCTTCTAATAATGAGTCTGCATGAACCGAAACTGGTTCTTCAAATCGAAAATGATGATAATGACAGAATTCCCGATATTAAGGAAAAGCTGAAGACATTCTTTTATAGTATAGAAGACCTCGATACCAGTCGTTTGGTCTAAATTAAAAACCGAGTCTCCTGTCAGTTCTGACAGATGACTCGGTTTTTCTAATTATATGCTTATGCTTTATAAATCCAGTTGTTTCCATCATTTTGAAGCAATGTATCGGCTTCATCAGGACCCATGGTGAGAGCAGGGTAAAACGGAATAGAATCAGTGAAGCTGTCCCATTTTTCTCTGATCTGATCGACATATTTCCATGAAGTCGCCACTTCCTGCCAGTGAGCAAAATGTGTTTCATCGCCGTTCAGGACATCAAGAATGAGCTTTTCGTAAGCTTCTGGACTTTCTTCAACTGTTTCTTCTGATCGGACTGCTGACAGCCTGACAGATTCCAGATCCATTCCAGGACCGATCTTTTTGTTGTTTAGGAGAAGCTCGAAACCTTCATTCGGGCTGACTAGAATAGAAAGGACTGTCGGTTTATCATCGAAAAGAGCTGCTTGAGAAGGCTTGAATACAACATCGACACGAGACGTTTTTTCTGCCAGGCGTTTACCTGTTCGGATATAAACTGGCGTGTCGCGCCATTCATCTGTGTCGATTATAATTTTTCCAGCAACAAAGGTTTCCGTCAGGGACTCTGGGTCGACTTTATCTTCATCACGGTAGCCTTTAGTTTCTCCGTCACTAGACGTATCATATTGTCCTCTGACAAATTCAGTGTCTTCGTCTTGAGTGACAACAGGGTCTTTCAATGCATTCAGGATCGCCATTTTTTCTTTACGAACTTCTTCAGTAGTGAATGCTTCAGGGCTGTTCATTGTCAGCAGGCTCACCATCTGAAGGACATGATTCTGGACCATGTCTCTAAGCGCACCACTTTTATCATAGTATTCACCACGTTCTTCTACACCAAGATCTTCACTTAATGTAATCTGAATATTAGAAATGGACGCTTTATTCCAGCTGTTCTCAATCAGTCGATTTGAAAAGCGAAGGGCCAGTATATTCTGAACCATTTCCTTACCGAGATAGTGATCGATTCGGTAAAGCTGGTCTTCATCAAAGGATGCATTGATTTCATCATTCAGTTCTTTTGAACTATCAAAGTCTGAACCGAACGGCTTCTCAATGATGACTCGGTTGAAGCCATTTTCTGTCACAAGATTCTGTTCTCTAAGATGACTCGTAATTGTACCGAAGAAGCTTGGAGACATGGACAGATAGAAAATTCTGTTGCCGTCGATGTCATACTCTTCGTCCAGCTTATCAGCAAGATCTTTCAGTGTGTGGTAATGCTCAGTGTCATTAACGTTGTGAGACTGATATCTGAAATGACTTGCAAACGTGCCGGCATGTTCTTGTGATTCAGTCAAATCTGAAATGGAATCCATAACGACGTTCTGATAATAGTCATCCGACCATTCACGTCTGGCGGTTCCTATGACTGCAAATGATTCACCGAGAAATCCTTTTTTATATAGTTTATATATAGCAGGATACAACTTGCGATGAGCCAGATCGCCGGTCGCTCCAAAAATGATGAATAGTGCTTTCGTTCCTTGAGACATATCGTTCCTCTTTTCTACATGATGATCATGTCTGATTCATTCTGTTTTCTATTTTACTTTTAATTTTACTATCATTCAACTTTATTATGAAAGATAACGAATCATTAGGCTTTAAATCGTTTGAGTTGAAGATCCCAAAACGTTTCCATTAAGCTTATCAATAGATAAAACTGAAAGGATGAGATCATTGTATAAGTACGACAATCTTGATCTGAATTACATTGATGGGGAATGGGTAGAAGGCAGCAGTAAAGAAGTCATTGAATCAATCGATCCTTACACTGAAGATTTGTATGCGACGGTTCGCGCAGCTTCTGCAGGAGATTTAGATAAGGCATATGAAAGTGCCAAGCGTCACCAGAAAGAATGGGAAAAAGTCAGTCCATTTGAAAAAGCAGGCATTATCCGCAAAGCTATAAAAATCATCGAAGACAGAAAAGAAGAGATTACCGATATTCTAGTAAAAGATGCCGGGTCAACGATCGCTAAAGCACAACTTGAAATCGATATAGTTATTGCTGTCATGCATCTGTCTGCAGAATTTCCGTTCCAGATGGAGACAATCGTGAATCAGTCCATGATTCCAGGCAAAAAGAATTATGTCCAGAGAAAACCTGTGGGGGTTGTTGGTGTTATTGGACCATTCAACTTCCCAATGAACCTGTCCATGCGTTCAGTTGCACCGGCACTGGCTACAGGTAACGCAGTCGTCCTTAAACCAGGTCATCAGACACCTGTCAGTGGTGGTAATATTATCGCCAAGGTATTTGAAGAAGCAGGACTGCCTAAAGGAGTACTCCAGGTCGTGCACCCTAAAATTTCTGAAATAGGTGACGGCTTCTATGAGCACCCAGTCCCGGATCTGATTTCATTCACAGGTTCCACTGGAGTCGGGAAACAGATTGGTGAAGTCTGCGGACGAGAAGTCAAGGAGACAATTCTAGAACTGGGCGGGAATAACGCCATGGTCGTACTTGACGATGCGGACATTGAAACTGCAGTTAAAGGGGCTATTTACGGACGCTTTATGCATAGTGGTCAGATCTGTATGGCAACTAACCGTATCATCGTTGACGAATCGGTTTATGATGAATTTGCTGAAAAATTCGTTGAGAAGACAAAAGATCTGAAGCATGGTGATCCGACACAAGAAGGGACACTGATTGGACCGCTTATTGATGGCGGCGAAGTTGACCGTCTGCTTGATGAGGTTGAAAAAGCCAAGTCAGAAGGTGCAGAAGTCCTTCTTGAAGGAAAACGTGAAGGCAATGTCCTGACGCCGTTCATCCTTAAAGGGACTAACGATATGACGACTGCACAGAATGAAATGTTCGGTCCAGTCGTGACGCTGATTCCAGCTAAAGGCGAAGCTCACGCACTTGAACTGGCGAACGACACAGAGCAGGGACTGAGTGGAGCAGTCTCATCAAGCGATGAGAAACGTGCCTTTGCCTTTGCTGAGAAAATGGAAACCGGAATGGTGCACATCAATGACCAGAGTGTCAATGACGAGCCATATATCGCATTCGGAGGAGTCAAAGCTTCCGGACTGGGACGCTTCGGTCGTGAACATTCACTGGATGAATTCACCACGTGGAAATGGATTTCCGTACAGGAAGAGCCAAGACAGTATCCATTTGATTAACGTACTTTAAAGTATAAGTAAAATTAATGAATATCTGATCCGGACTTGATTGAGCCTAACTAGATGCTTGATCGAGTCCGGTCATTTTTAATTTTGCTGTACTGTTATAAAGAAAAAGGTGGTCTGGTAACTGACTTTTCAAGAGCTGTTTTCAGGAAACCCTTTATTCTATATGTCTTATGACAGCGATTGTGCGATTTTACTGTGGCTTGAAGTCTCAAGCTTTGGTACAATACATAGAGAACAGAAAAGAGGAATATAATATGACACACCCATTTGATAAATTTAATTTATCGCCTTACCTGATTGAAGCCATTTCAGAAATCGGCTTTAACGAACCCACAGACATTCAAAATAAAGTGATTCCAGAGGTTAAAAAAGGAAGAGATATTATCGGACAGTCTCAGACTGGATCCGGTAAAACGCACGCGTTCTTACTGCCTTTATTTAATAAACTGAACCCAGAGAGAAACACTGTTCAAGTCGTTCTTACTGCACCAAGTCGTGAACTGGCTGAACAGTTATACAATGCAGCCTCTCAGCTGGCAGAACATTCTGAGCAGGAAATCATTGTGCAGTCATTTATCGGCGGAACAGATAAAAACCGTCAGATTCAAAAACTCAGCAATAAGCAGCCGCATGTAGCGATCGGTACACCTGGTCGTCTTCTGGACTTGATCAATGCCAACGCACTTCTGACACACACAGCTCCATTCATGGTCGTTGATGAAGCGGATATGACCTTGGACATGGGATTCCTGGAAGATGTTGACCAGATTGCCTCTCGTCTGCCTGAAAATGGACAGATGCTGGTCTTTTCCGCAACCATACCTCAGAAGCTTCAGCCTTTCCTGAAGAAATATATGAAGAGTCCATTGATCATCGAAGTGGAAAACGAGCAGGTTATTGCGGATACTGTTGATAACTGGCTGATTTCTACCAAAGGCAAGAACAAGATCGACCTGATCTACAACTTGCTGACGATCGGACAACCTTATCTCGCACTGGTATTTGCAAATACAAAAGAACATGTTGATGACATAGCCCGTTCCCTTAAGAAAAAAGGCCTGGATGTAGCAGTCATTCACGGAGGCATCTCTTCAAGAGAACGTCGCCGTGTCATGAGACAGGTTCAGAACCTGGACTATCAGTACGTTGTAGCGACCGATCTGGCTGCACGGGGCATCGACATAGAAGGTATCTCACATGTCATCAATGCTGAAGTCCCTCAGGATCTGGATTTCTTCGTTCACCGAGTTGGTAGAACAGGACGTAATCAGCTTCCAGGTACTGCGATTACTCTTTACGGCCCAGATGATGAGCAGGATATTCAAATCATTGAGAAAAAAGGCATTGAATTTAAACCTAAGGAAATCAAGAACGGTGAAATCGTCGATTCATATGACCGTAACCGTCGGGACAAGCGTAAGCCTGTCAGCAAAGAGGTATCCTTTGACCCTGAAATTCACGGGATGAGAAAGAAGGCCAAGAAGAACATCAAACCGGGATACAAGCGGAAGATTGAACGTAAGAAACAGGCGAAAAGACAGCGCGCAAGACGACTTGAACGTCGAAACGACAGAGACTAACTAACTTAGAAGCAGCGAACCCATTATATCAAGGGAACGCTGCTTTTTTATATTTGGAGAGGATTGGTATTTTATAAGGTGCTCACGGTTTTTTTCTATAAATTATTGAGTGAGTTAGTCGTGATCGGCTCATTATCAAAGCAAGCGATACAAAATAGTCCTAATCAAGCTGCCTAGTTACAGTTTAACCTTACCACGTATTGTTAAGATATAAGTAGAATTGCCTCTAACTACAGTTCCGCTACCTATGCCTTAATAAGGTCCCGCTAAAAGCATTCTAATGATAGTTTAAAGCTTTTTCGGCAGAAAAACTGCAGCTAGAAGCCTCCTAACGGTGATTATGATCTTTTTGCAGCTCTAAAATATAACTAGAGCGGTCCTAGCTATATCTTATTTCTGACTATGGGAAATAAACTACAACTAAACTTACTCTACCTGTAGTTCGTAGGCAAGATGGTAACCACTAATAAACTGAGAATCGACGTAGCAGTAGTTCATCGACTCGATTAGAGATGAAAATCGACCTACATCATCAACCTCAATCAAAAGAACCGTCACAGGACAAAAAAATAGAGCAAGCTCCCCTTACAGGCTACTTGCTCTAAAAAAACTATATTATCCTTTGTTGTGAGGATCTTTTCGTTTAGGGGCGACCGCTTTTAAAGAGGTGAATAGGAAATACAAGGCGAATCCGAGCTTCAGTTCGAAAGCAAAAGGAACGACCAGGCCGATTCCTTCCAAAATAGAAAGCAAGAGGGTCGGTACACTTAAACTGACGAGTGCCATACGAGCGTTCTTTCTGAATTTGAAACGTAGGCGGAACAGGGTAACTAGGATGTTGGCAAATAGTGATACGATCAGCCACTCATATAGTAATACAAAGGCACTGGCAAAATAGGCAATTAAGAAAATCAGCACTAGAACAAGTGGAGACAGTCTGCCGATCTGCTGAAAAGTTGTTCGTAGATAAGTATCGTCCAGTCCATCCAGCTGTTCATAACTGACTGGGAGTGAGCGCCCGGTCACATTCATGTAGAACTCGTCCTGCATCAAACCGATACCAATTGGGACATTTAAGCGTTCCAGGTTGGCATCAATTTCGTTCGTCTCTATGGCACCGTTTGGATCGAAGAAGAACAGGAATGAATTAGTCTGATGCACGTAGGTTTCCTGATCAGCTTCTGTCTGCAGTTGACCGTCTTCAATGGTGAAGGTGGGTAAGGTCTCTGCTATTTCTGTTCCGTCATTTTGAAGATTGCCCATTACATTAGATAACAGGGAGGCCAGGGACAGGATTAGGATGAGCGTCAGGAACGTGAAGTAAGCCAACACCTGTTTTCTGGTCATATTTTTCGCTTGTACAAGCTTTTTAGGATTTAAGAATCCAATAAGTATATATTCTTTCACATTTTACCTTCCTTATCGTCAATTTCTCATAGAAACAGTGTACGTTGCCGGCTGAAAAAAAGCAATCAGACTTTTGACTGACTAGCAGCGCTAAACTGATTACGATAAGTGTCATTGGTCTGATAAGGTCTAAAAGGGAGACTTACTAAAATAAAGCAATTTTATTTGCTAAAATAATCATAAGTGATAAAATAAAGATGTACGATAATTTGTATTGGGAGGAATGTTAACTATGACGTACACTTTACCAGATCTACCTTATGATTATGATGCATTGGAGCCACACATCGATAAAGATACGATGCATCTCCATCATGATAAGCACCATGCGGCATATGTAACTAAAACAAACGCAGCACTGGAAAATCACCCTGAGCTTGCTGAATTAAGTATTGTGGACTTAATGAAAAAACTGGATTCTGTTCCAGAAGATATCAGAACTGCAGTAAGAAATAATGGTGGCGGACATGCCAACCACTCTCTTTTTTGGGAAATCTTATCTCCAAATGGTGGAGGAGAACCAGAAGGCGAACTAGCTGACGCAATCAACGATGCATTTGGCGGTTTCGGTGAATTCAAAGAGAAATTTAATCAGACAGCTGCTGGCCGTTTCGGTTCAGGCTGGGCATGGTTAGTTGTTGCTGACGGAAAATTGGAAGTCATGGATACTTTGAACCAGGACTCTCCTTATTCTGAAGGGAAAACGCCTATTCTTGGACTAGACGTCTGGGAACACGCGTATTACCTGAACTATCAGAACAGACGTCCTGACTACATCCAGGCATTCTGGAATGTTGTCAACTGGGATGAAGTGGCTAAACGCTTTAACGAAGCTAAATAATTCTCAACCGATCGAACTGGTCTCCTTCTTTGAAGGTGACCAGTTTTTTAGAGAACAAAGTTTGAATGTAAAATGAAAATTTACATTTTCTTCCTTAAATTTCTTCGTGGTATGTGGCTTTTAAATGGCTGTTTTGGTAAACTAGTAAGAGGTTAATAGTCTCTACTACGTGATTTTAAACGTTTATAGAAACAGGTCTATTAAACCAATCCTAAATTCAACAATATAATACACATCACAGGAGGGAATTGAGTGAAGACACCAGCTCAAAAAAGAAGAGATAAGAAAAAGTCCCATATCCCTTTCCGATTGAATTTACTCTTTTTTATTGTATTTTTACTTTTCTCTAGTTTGATACTTAGATTAGGTTACTTGCAGATTATTAGAGCAGATGAATTTCAGGCAGAAGTTGATCGGACAGAGAGAACCACGATCACTGGCAGTGTGCCACGTGGTGAAATATTTGATGCAAACTTGAGACGTCTGGTGGGGAATGAAGCAAGACACACCATTACCTACACGAGAGGGCGTAATGTTCCGGCTAGCCAGATGGCAGAAGTCGCTTATGATCTGGCTGACTATATTTCGATGCCTTCCGTTCCATTTTTTGCTGTCGATTCCGGCGCGGACTTAAGCAGACGTGATCTCCAGGATTACTTTATCGCAAGTAATCAGGACGTTATTCGTGAAAGAATGTCAGATGAAGAAATGACGATGGGTGGATCGGATGCCTATCAGGTTATGCTGAATTATGTAGATGACGCTGAACTGGAAGAACTGACGGAACGTGAGCTTGAAGCGGCTGCGATATTCAAGAAAATGAATGCCGCCTATGCATTGAGTACCGTCAATGTAAAAAACGAAGATGTCACGCATGAAGAAATTGCTCGTATCAGTGAAAATCTAGATAACTTGCCGGGTGTGGGAACCGGAACTGACTGGGTCAGAATGTATCCTGAAGGAGATATGCTGAGCAGTATATTAGGTACAGTATCGAGTGAAGATCAAGGAGTACCTGAGGATCGTTTGAGAACATATCTGGCTCAAGGGTACTCTAGAAATGATCGTGTCGGTTTAAGTCAAATCGAACGGCAATACGAATCCGTTCTTAGAGGATCAAAATCCCGTCTGGATACGGAAACGAACAGCCGTGGTGAGATTATAAATCAGATCGAACAGTATTCAGGTGAGAAGGGCGACAATCTGATTCTGACCATCGACATCGGTTTCCAGGAACAGGTCGAACAGATTGCGATCGACTCTTTAGCTCAACGACAAGGTCTTAACAACAGCATTTATATCGTGGCGATGGATCCAAGAAATGGTGATGTTCTGGCTCTAACAGGTAAAGAAATTCGTGACGGTGAAGTAAGAGACAATGCATTGGGAACCATCAACCAAAACTTTACTATGGGATCTTCAGTTAAAGGAGCAACCATACTAGCTAGCTATATGGAAGGCGTTCTTAACAGCAGCAACAATACGATCGTTGATACACCAATTCGTATAAGAGGCAGTAACCCTATCCGATCAGTCTTCAACCGGGGTAGCGGACGGATTCCAATGAATGACATTACTGCACTCGAGCGTTCTTCCAACGTCTATATGGCGAGACTGGCCATGCGTATGGGTGGAGTTTATGACTATACACCAGGTGGAGGGCTGCCGATTAACGGTGGAGAAGTCCTTGCCACCCAGCGTAAGTACTTTAACCAGTTCGGACTAGGCGTGCCAACAGGAATTGACCTACCATCGGAGTCAACAGGCTATCAAGGTCCGGGAACAGACGCAGCGGAAGCATTATTCTTTTCATTTGGTCAGTATGACACATACACTACAATGCAGTTGGCTCAGTACGTTTCAACCATTGCCAATGGCGGAACGCGTCTTGCTCCTCGACTAGTTTCAGAAATAAGAGACACTGATTCCTCAAATGGACAAGTAGGTGCGTTGAAGACTGAAATAGAACCGAAAATATTAAACCATGTTGATGCAAGTGAAGAAGCAATGAGCAGGGTCCAGCAGGGGTTCTATCAGGCCGTAAACGGCAGCCAGGGAACAGCCCGAACGATCTTCTCGGGTACACCTTATGTGGTTGCTGGTAAAACGGGTACAGCCGAGACTTTCTACTGGGACGATGACCTAGGAAGAAACACTGTCTCTGTGACAAATCTGACTTTTGTCGGCTATGCACCGTACGACAATCCGGAAATAGCTGTAGCAGTCGTTGTACCGAATTTACCGAACGAGAATCGGACGAATCAGGAAAACCAGCGTGCGGCAAGAAGAGTATTTGATGCTTACTTCGGTGTAGGTGAATTTGAAGGCTCAGCTTCATATAATGAGGCAGAAGATATCAGCGATCTGGAAGAGAGTGCAGAAGAGATACAAGGTGAAGAGGAGTAAATTCTTTGCAGATGATCTTCCACCGAGATTATACAAATAAATTGAATACGCCAGCTTCTTTTCTTAAGAATTCGTAAAGGAAAGCAGCTGGCGTATATTTTATTATATCATTTCAAGGGGTTCAGTTACCTCTTGGAAGCAGACTAGAAATATGTGAAGCGTGATGGTGCAAAAAAAAGAAAGCCTGATTAATCAGACTTCCTTGTGAACTACCCACCACTTAAATCCTCCGGATTTTGAAGTGGGGGCTTCCTACGAACTCCATTCTTGTCTGCACAGGTTTCATGCAGACAGAGGAATCGGATATGGGTAGGCTCAAAAGGCAGTCCCTGCCTCATAGGTTTTCTTTTACTTGGCTAACGCCAAGGAATACTCAGTAGGCTTGGTTGTCGCCTATATAGACTTGGTTATCGTCTATATATAAAGTATACCAAATGAGAATGACATTAACCACTTCAAGCTATCGCTTGACCGAAATTCATCTCCCACTTTCACTGGTGCTTCGCACCCATACGCTTAGAAGTGGGAGACTTCTTTCGGAATTACGTTAAAAAGTTAAAACTTATTTAGTTTCGCGGTGCAAAGTAACTTTGCGTTCGCGTGGGCAATATTTTTTAACTTCCAAACGTTCTGTGTTATTACGTTTATTTTTAGATGTTAGGTAGTTGCGTTCTTTGCAGTCTGTACATTCTAATGTAACGTTTACTCGCATGATTGTCCCTCCCAATATTACTGTTTTGAAGGCTATCAAACATGATAGGTGTCTAGCCATTCGCCTTGACTAGAATACCATGATTCAGAAAAAAATGCCACTCTTTTTTGTTATATTCCCTTTTCAGACCCTAAAATACGTCAATTCTTTAAAGAAACAGCAGAGTGACTCAATGTGCTGATTTAAAGTTCAGTTTGTCTAGGAAGGCTTACATGGTTAATCAATTAGAATCATTTGAGATAAGATGAAAGATTTTCTTTGACATGGTAGTATAAATGACATAATGAAATCATTCATAGTAGAAAATAATATTGGCTTTTGAAACAGAGGTGAACTAATAAGAGGTGGGTCACAGGTATCTGGTGATAAAAAACAAAGTGGCAATTGACAATATAGACGAGTGTTCCTGATCGAACGTGCGGTTAATCAGAAGCTGCAGAAAGTGACAGATGACAATATCATTACTGAAGTCATTCAGTCTAGGGTTCATGATGAGGCACTAGTTGACGCGGTCACTGAAAAACTGGTTGACGAAAGAAACAGAAGAGATGACTAGCCAAAAATCATAGAGGAACTATCTGAAGAAGCTGATAATGAAATAGATCAATAAATCAGGAATAATAAAAGGCAGGTGTCAGTTTAACTGATATCTGTCTTTTTCGCTCCTCTCATTTCTTTGTTAAGAAAATGAAAATTTTACTGTCTTTCTTATAATGCATAAATATGATACTATTTTATAGGTCAACTACAAATACAAGGGAGGGAAAACCATGGAAATGTGGATGATAGCCGGCTTGCTCCTGATTCTTTCTATCGCATTATTCATCTATTCACTTATAAAAAAAGAAGAGAAAGATGCAGCGTATAGAGAGCTTGAGAGTTTCTCACTGGCAGTCACTAAAACCGTTTACGACTTGAATCAAAGGATACATACTTTAGAAGCTCAGTTGAATGTGGATATAGAAGATGAGGAAAAGTCTGCACAAATGACTCGTCTAATGAAAGACAATACCATTACATTATTTACTAAAGGGGTAGCGACTCGAGAAATAGCCAGACAGCTTGATCTGTCTCAAAGTTCAGTTCAGGAAGTCATCAACGATTACATTACGGAAGGCATAAATGCCTGATGTAACAGGAGGGACACCATGTCAAAGAAGAATATTAGAATGCTCGCGACAGGTTTTCTCTTTTCTGCTGTATTGCTGCTCGTGCTTCAGTTTGCCGGACAAGGACAATCGGTCAGCAGCAGCAGTGAAGATGTCGAAGAACTTCAGGATGAAATACGGTATCTTGAAGAAGTAGCGACCGCGCTGGAACTTGAAAATGAACAGCTTGCAGCTGAGCTTGAAGAGATGAACAGCTCAATGGATGATCAAAATGAAGAATCAACGGATCTTGAAAATGAAGAAGCAGATACTGAAGAATCAGAGGAAGCCGAATCAGATGAGTCTGATCAGGAAAATGAAGCGGACGAAGTGGAAGAAAACGATGAAGAGCCACAAGATGTCACAGAATACACAGTCGTGATTCGCGAAGGAGAACCGAGTAGCGTCATTGCTTCACAGCTTCAAGCCCACGGATTAATCGAAGACGTTCATGCATTCAATAAACATCTGGAGGACAACAACCTGTTCAGACGTATCCGCCCAGGTCAGTACACAGTCCGATCTGATATGAATAGAGACCAGCTGGTGGAAGCAGTCATTCGTTAGATTTTGTATCTTATTATCTTTGAGGTAAAATTAACCTATCAAAGATAAAGGAGAGAATTACATGTCTGACACAGCAGTTATTTATATGTCCAACGGAAAAACGTATACAATAAGCAATTCTCCAGGGACTATAGCCAGTCAACTGGACAATAATGCCTCCGAATCTGATCTGCTCAGAAGTTTTGAACTGGTAAATGGAAAAAAAGTCTTTATCAATCCTGACCACGTGGTCGCTGTGGAAACAAGCGAACTGAGTAATATGGACACCTCCAGTCAGGATGAATTAACTGATGATCAGGATCAGGACCGTAAGGACGCGAACTTGAAAGCAGTTAAAGAGTTCAAGGATGATATCGACGGAAATATGGAATAAATTTATAAGTTAAGAGGAACAGCCGGTGCAGATGATGGCGGGTGTGACTCTTAACTTTTTTTGTCTGATTCAAATTGGTACACACAATGGAATATGCTATACTAAACTTAAAGATTTAAGGGAGCTAAAAATGTGAATTACCAGACTAAAATGAAACTTATGAGATGGAACAGAAAACCGTTCATTGCCTACGCTCTATTAGGCATTACAGGTTTTATGTATATCGTTCAGGAAGTCATGGGTGGGAGTACCAACCCTAGAGTTCTTGTGTTACTCGGTGCTAAAGTAAATGAACTGATCATACTGGGTGACTGGTACCGTCTCATAACACCCATGTTTCTTCATATTGGGATTACTCATCTCTTGTTCAATGCTCTGATTTTATATTTTCTTGGAATCCAGCTCGAAAGCATATTTGGACACTGGCGGTTCTTTCTATTGTATTTATTCAGTGCAATCGCAGGGAATGCGGCAAGTTTCGCCTTCAACCAGAGTATTTCTGCAGGAGCAAGTACAGCATTGTTCGGCCTTTTCGGCTCAACGCTGGTGTTAGGAAAGTTGTTTCCTTCAAACCCTCAGATAGGAGCGATGGCTAAGAATTTTTCTCTACTGATCGTTTTGAATCTGGTATTCGGCATTTTAAGCCCCGGGGTAGATATGGCTGGTCATGTCGGTGGTCTCCTGGGTGGATACCTTCTAGCTTATGCATTGTCCGCCCCAAGGGCCTGGGAGAAAAATAAACAGAGGCAGTTTGTTTACGCGCTGATTTACGTTGGGGTAGTGGCAGTGTTTATCTTTATAGGCTATTCCCGTTTGGTTCCCATCACACGATTATTCAATTAACACTAAGGAGGAAGCAGTTTGGAAGATAAGAAAATCATAGGGATCGATCTTGGAGGGACTTCAGTTAAATTTGCCGTAGTGTCTACGGAAGGATCACTTCTGAATCAGTGGTCCATTCCTACAGACATCTCAGACCATGGCAGTCACATCACCCCTTCGATCATTGGGTCAGTACTGTCATTCATGAATGATCATGGTTATACTTCAAAGGATTTTATCGGTATCGGTATGGGGTCCCCAGGAACAGTGGATCGTCACGCAGGAACTGTTATCGGGGCCTACAATCTGAACTGGGATCAGTTACAGCCAGTCAGAGAACAGATCGAGAACGCTACAGGTATTCCGTTTTTCATTGATAACGACGCCAATGTCGCAGCTCTTGGCGAGCAGTGGCTCGGAGCAGGACATAATGAACCAAACGTTGTCTTTGTCACTCTAGGAACTGGAGTAGGTGGCGGCGTGATCATGAACAACCAGCTACTCCATGGAGCAAAAGGGGCAGCCGGTGAAATAGGACATATGACTGTTGACCGTAAAGGCTACGCTTGTACGTGCGGGAAGCTTGGCTGTCTTGAAACAGTAGCCAGTGCGACCGGTGTGGTCAGAGTGGCCAGAGACAGAGCGGATACCTATCGAGATTCGTCAAAATTGAAGGATCAGATCAAAGCTGGTGACTTAGTAGATACTAAGCGCATTATGGATGTCGCCAAGGAAGGCGATGCATTCGCAGTTTCTGTAGTAGATGAAATCAGTGATTACTTAGGATTAGCATGCGGAAACATCGCAAATCTATTGAATCCTTCAACCATTGTTATCGGAGGCGGTGTATCTAAGGCAGGCGAATTTCTTGCAGATAAGATCAGAGAACGTTTCAAGCTTTATGCATTCCCGACTATTCGAGAAGACACTCATATCAGAATTGCAGAATTAGGAAACGATGCAGGTGTCATAGGAGCGAGCTCACTGGTCTTAAATGAATCTGTATATAAGCATATAAGTGAATAATGTTCACGTAATGTGGTAAAATGGTTGTAACATAAACCACACAATGAGGTGAGCAGCATGTCAGATATAAAGGTATATTTAATAACCTTATGGGTCTTTTTAACATGCTGTTCACTTTTTTTATTTGCCTGCGGGTCTTCTTCAGATGGAAGTGTCAACGGCAGCAGCGAAACAGAAGAAATTGCTCATCCCATGGACCTTGACCCGGAACAGTTCCAGAAGAACATAGGCTGGCTGGATGACGAAACGCTTCTTATCCACAAAGGCTCCAATGCAAGCCACCAGTTCATGTCCTATAATATCTTTACTGGAGACTTTGAAGAGATATATGAAGAACATGCATATATTCTAAGTGTAGAAATAAGTCACACAAGAGACCAAATCCTATTTCAGGAAGTGTCCGACGAAGCCATTTCTCTGAATGTCATGGATCTTTCCGGTAATATTCTTCATTCGACTCCGCTCCATTACAGCGGCTATGTGACTCTTAACTGGAATGCTGTTGATCCGGATCTAGTCTTCATTTCACACTATGATTATGATAGTAAAGAAGAAATGGAAACCATACTGGTTCAAGTGTGGAATACAGAAGAAGAGACGCTTACTCCAAAACCGATCGCTTCACTATATCCTAGATGGTACTCCTCCAATGTCTATGTCTATGTGGATGAACTGGAAGGTAGGGACCTCTACATTGGAGATATGAGAGAGGAAAACGGAGACATGGTAATCAGTCGAGATGCCCGTGACTTTTTCCTGCATCAGGATACCTTCATAGGTATCGTTCCTTCCGACATTAACGACCATCAAGTCTATCTTTTTCATGAATACCCATTTCTTATAGGAGGTAATGTTATTACAGCACCTAAAGTCTTGCTGAATGATCAGCCCGTCAAACCACATTTGACGCAGTCTAATCGGAACGGAAAAGTTCTGGCTGTTTTAGCTGATGAGCCAGTGATTCTAGAAGAAGAATTAGGCACGTACACGCTCTCTCAGCTGGATTTTGAAAACGAAACTGTTGAGGAGATCATTCCGTTACCGTATGATGCACCGATTTGTCTTTCACCAGATGAGAATTACGTGTTGTACGGCTGGCGGTACGAATACCTTATCGAACTGGACACAGGGGATATGCATTCACTGGTGGACATTTCTTCCTGAAAATACAGACTGGAATTTTGCTTGATATTACGGTAAAATAGAAGGTGATAAGCGTACAGAGAGGGAGTTATTTTTGGATAATTGGACAATCGTAACAATCATGTTATGGATCGGAATCATTGCCTGGGGAATCTGGGAACTGGTTCAGTATTTCAGAAGAAAGAATGCAGCTACGGCGCTGGAAAATGATGAATTCAAGCAGGACATGCGTAAAGCCCAGATTGTTGACGTTCGTGGTAAAGACGACTTTGATGCTGGCCATATTCTTGGCGCACGCAACATTCCGTATATGCAGATGAAGCAGCGTGCTGGTGAACTGCGTAAGGATCAGCCGATCTACCTTTATGATGACAAAAAGACAATGAGCTACCGAGCTGCTTTGCTGCTTAAGAAAAATGGGTACGATAACCTATTTGTTCTGAAAGACGGCTACGAGAAATGGGACGGTAAAATCAAACGCAAAAAGCCTATCAAGTGACAAATAAGGAAATCGGACTTGAACTCACTTGGGCAAAGTGATACATTTTAATATGACAAATCAAGGAAATCGCTCAGGATTTCCTTTTTTTATAAGCAAAATCACAGATGACACTGTGTCATAACACAAAGGAGCAGACCGTGTATATTAGACGAACAAAATGGGGGAGAAAAGCTGTCTTTCTCATTACAAAACAGCTGGACAGGCGCGATAATAATGAAGTACCTTACTGGATGGTGTATACAGCACTATTTGCCGGATCTCTGATGGTCATAATGAACCAGACGGCGATAAAGACTGCTCTTCCGACTATGATAAATGATTTGAATGTGTCTCCTTCGATTGGTCAATGGACCGTTTCCGGTTACACACTGGTCAAAGGAATCATGGTGCCGATCACAGCGTTTGCCATGAACAAGTTCAGATCGAGGAACCTTTTCGTATTAATGATGATCATCTTCGGCGCTGGGTCATTTATAGCCGGACTTGGCATCAACTTTGCAGTTGTGCTTTTTGGTACGATCCTGCAGGGAGTCGGTGCTGGAATGGTCATTCCTCTTATGCAGACAATCATTCTAACTGTATCACCGCCTGAAAAACGGGGGAGCGCCCTGGGACTGATGGGAGTAGTTTTAGGACTGGGTCCTACACTAGGTCCTGCTTTAGGTGGATGGATTGTTGATACTTTGTCATGGCACTTTATCTTTTACGGTCTTTCTATTGGCTCGGCAGCAGTCATCCCTATATCTATCTTGACCCTGACAGATGTTCTACCTATGAGTGACCCGAGGATAGACTGGGTATCAATTAGACATTCTCTGATCGGATTCGGAATCCTTCTCTTTGGACTGTCGTTCATGGGTTCACAAGGATTCGATTCGATCGTAGCCTGGGTGTCGGTGGTTATCGGAAGTCTCTTTATTTATCTGTTTATCAGACGCAATCTTCACAGCCCCGAACCGATGCTGAATGTTTCCTTGTTTAAAAACAGGACCTTCAGCCTTGCAGTAATCATCACTATGCTGGGACTCATGGTTATTACAGGCATATCAAACGTCATGCCGATGTACATCCAGACTGTACTTGGTCGTTCGGCTACTCTGTCAGGCCTTATTCTCCTTCCTGGAGGAATGTTCAAAGCATTCATCTCGCCAGTAACCGGACGTATTTACGACAAGTACGGGGTAGCTAAGATTGCGCCTCTAGGGGGACTGGCCTTATTTGCTGGAACAGCTCTTTTAGTATTTGTCAAACAAGATACATCGATCTGGTATATTGTGGCTGTATATTTGCTGCTGTCCATAGGCTTTGGCGTTTTCAATATTCCGGTTACAACGGCTGGGATGAACGCTCTGCCCGATGATCAGATGGGGCACGGGACTTCTGCCCGGCAGACAGTGAGACAGATCGGCTCGAGTTTTGCCATTACACTCGTCTTTGCTTCAATGTCCATCGTCTCAGCCTTTGCAAATACACCAACTCTCGAAGCAGCTGAAGCAGGAGGAGCTAAGCCAAACTTGACAATTGAAGGAATTAGAGGCGGATTTGGTATGGTTACCGTCCTGGCTCTGGCTGCCTTTGTTCTTACTTTCTTCCTGAGAGAAAAAACAGTCAGACGAAAATAAAAAAGAACGTAAACACATGTGACTATCCGGAAGAGATAACCAATATGTGTTGACGTTCTTTGTTTTATTTCTGAAGTGAATTGACAATAATAGCAGCAGTTTCTTCAATTGACTTGGTGGCCACATTGATGACCTGGCAATTAAGCTTCTTATATAATTCATCAGCATATTTAATTTCTTTTCGAATACGATTTTTATCTGAATACGGCGTGTCCGGCTGCATGCCATATGAAATCATGCGCTCTCTTCGAATTTTGGACAGCATCTCTTCATCATTAGTCAGGCCGACGATTTTATTTGAATCGACCTGCCATATTTCTTTAGGTAATGTAGATTCAGGAAGTAAGGGTAAGTTGGCCACTTTATAATTCTGATTTGCCAGAAAAATGCTGAGCGGAGTTTTTGATGTTCTAGAAATACCTAAAATGACAATATCAGCCTCAAGAAAACCTTTGGGATCTTTCCCGTCATCATACTTGACTGCAAATTCCAGTGCACCGATCCGGTAAAAATATTTGTCATCAAGTTTATGCTTGGCGCCTGGCTTATGCGTTGGCAGAGCATTAGACCGCAAAGTCAATTCATTGATCAGAGGATTGATCACGTCGAAACAGGTCAGACCATTTTCAAGACAAAAGTCTTCTATAATATCGACCAGTTCGGGGTTAACCAAGGTATGCAGAACGATAGCATCAATTTCTTTTGCACTTTCCAGAATAGTTTTCAGCTGATCTTCCTGTCTAATAAAAGGGAAGTTCTTCAGATCGAATGCTACTTCAGGAAACTGGGCTCTTGCCGCATAATATATATTGCTTGCTGTACCTCCTACAGAATCCGACAAAACAAAAACTGTTGCAGCGGGTTTTCCATTCATAATGATCAGTCCTTCCGAGAAGTTTATATATTCAGTATAATGCATTCGATCATAAAATTGTACAAAAAATGTTTTGAATTTACCCAAAATTTTATGATTTCCTGAACGGTGACAAAAGCCCGAGGTATACACATGTGGAAAACATGGTATCCTCGGGCTTTTGAGCAGTCCACAGCTTAAATCTGTGGACTAATTTCAT
>NZ_BAAGIR010000033.1:0-20957 GCF_054658155.1 Alkalibacterium sp. m-11 | reverse complement strand
CCCAAAATCTAAGTATTGATCCAGGCTTAAACGTATTATCGCTCCTCCTATGACGTTATCATAGAAGGAGCGATAATAAATTATAAGGGGTTTTTATCAAACTGTCCTTGACATGGGGTCCAGTTTATTCTATGAAAGGGACCTTGTTTATTCAGTTACGGGAGTTCGTGCATCAATTAAAAGAAGTGATTTGGGCAATGATGCGAATCTCTACGGTGCTTTATATCAACTGATGAATACGTAAAAAAGTTAGTGGCATTGTTATATCTCAAAACATTTTAGCGATGATTTATTGAAGAGAGCGGAGGATGAAAGTGAAATTAGTAATGTTGGTAATGAGTATCTTTCTTCTGGCTTCCTGTGCTACGGAGGAAGGAAGTGAAACAGATGATGGAAGCGAAGGGCGCGAGGGCAATTCTCTCAGTAGTTCTGATGCAAGGAGAGAAGTCGGTAAAATTGATAAAATAACTTTTGATCGGGATCATGAAGAGGAAGCTTATTCGCAGAAAGAAGATAGCGTTGACCTGGAGGCAATTCAATTTAATGTACGGGCAGAAAGAACTGAAGTGACCGAGCTGGTTCTTGAAATAACTGTGGAAGAAGGAGAAGAGCTGAGAATCGGAAGCACACATTTCCGACTGGAAGAGTTTACAGCTGGAGAGTGGGAACAGATAGAAGGGGTTCTTTATGGGGCAGAAGATGCAGAGACTATTATCACAGCTGAAGAGCCTTTTGAAAAGCGTTTCAGTGACCTTGACCAATACGACGCGGATTTTGATACAGGTGTTTACCGTATTGTAAATTCCGGATATGTCTTTCCATTTTACATATATTTATTGAGGTAGGTATCTCTAAGAAATAGAGGGTCCAGGAAAACTGAACAGCCAGACTTAAAGTCATGTCCATAAGGGCATGGCTTTTTCTGTCGACAACTCGTTAGAAAGGAACCGGATTTTGAACGGTCGATATTTATATAATTGTATGTATATGAAAAGGGTACATACAGGCAGCTACAAGAAAATAAAATAAGGTGAAAACTGCTTTGGATTAACCCTTTTAAAAAAAATATTGACGTTACTGATGAAACTTAAATTAAGGTTGAAATCAACCCTCTTCACTATTTTGAGACAAATCAGAGCGTTACAGTATGAACCGTTTGAGTGTTTCAAAGAATCGTTCGCCCCTGGTTAAGTGAAAGAGAGTGCAAATAGACTAATCGACAACTAAATAACCCCTAAAAATTTCTGGAAAAAGTCATCCCTTGCGCCAGCAATTGACTTTTTGGAAATTTTAATGAAAACTACTTGTGATTAAAGTGACAATGTATAAAAATCATTTATTCTAAGTTTTATGCAACACTAGTGATGTACAATATAATGATTTTTTTGATTGTATGTTCGATAATATATAAGAGTTATTCAGTTATTAAGTAAAACAGTTGGATTTGTTTTGCTGTTCTTTTATAATTTTACACTTTTACAATAGAACTTGATCCTAATCAATTTTTATTTCATAGAAACATCCTATACTAGAGTCATCAACAAGGAATACAAATGAAAATGAAATTGGAGGGAATCAACATGCAAAGATATATATTAAGTAAAAAGAATTCCATTACATTGATCAGTGCAATTTTGATTGCACTTGCATTCTTCGGACGATTTTCCTTAGACAACATGGCCATTTTCAATTGGTCGCTCATCATTGCATCTATTCTTGGTGTAGCACCAATTGCGATTCAAGCCTTTCAGGCATTAAAAGTAAAAGTTGTCAGTATTGATGTGTTAGTTACCATTGCAGTAATTGGGGCAGTATTGATTCAAAATTATGAGGAATCAGCCATCGTTACTTTCTTATTCTTATTTGGTTCTTACTTGGAGCAACGTACCTTGAACAAAACACGTTCTGCCATTAAAGAATTAACAGAGCTGGCACCAGAAAGTGCTTTAAAGCAAATGGAAAATGGAGAATTTGAAGAAGTTGATGTCGATGATGTAGATGAAGGTGACATTTTATTAGTCAAAACGGGTGCAAAAGTCCCCGTAGATGGAACCGTGTTAACAGGTGAAGGTCACATCAATGAAGCAAGTATTACCGGAGAGTCTGTTCCAGTAAGCAAAAGGGTCGATTCTGAAGTATTTGCGGGAACAATCTTAGAAAATGGAACGATGCAAATTCGATCTGACCGTGTAGGGGAAGATACAACATTTGGTAGAATTATCGAATTAGTGGAAGAAGCACAGGATTCCAAATCAGAAGCAGAGCGGTTTATTGATCGATTCTCAAAATACTATACACCAGCTGTTTTAGTCCTTGGTTTTATTGTTTGGCTATTCTCAAAAGATATTGAACTAGCTATCACGATTCTTGTTTTAGGATGTCCAGGTGCATTAGTTATCGGGGTTCCTGTATCCAACGTTGCCGGTATCGGAAACGGTGCACGTAATGGTGTCCTCTTAAAAGGTAGTGAAGTTATCAATGATTTTAGCAGAGTAGATACTATCGTTTTTGATAAAACGGGAACATTGACAGTAGGAAACCCCGAAGTTGCCGAAAAAGAATTTTACGGCAACAACACTGAAGAAATTCTAGGATACTTAGCAAGTGTGGAGCGCGAATCGGACCACCCACTAGCAAAAGCTGTCTTACAGGATATTGGCGAGACAACTTTCTATACTGTTGAAGAAACCGAAGTCGTTAAAGGTGGCGGAATTGTAGCAAAAATAGGTGTTCATCGTATAGCCGTTGGTAACGTAGCTTTAATGGAAAAGGAAAATGTGAAATTAAGCGAAAAAGCTAAAAAAGATGTCGAACGCTTTGAGAAATATGGGAATTCTCTTGTGTTAACTGCGGTCGACGGAGAATTAAACGTTCTGATGGGTATTCGGGATCAAATCCGTCCAGGTGTTAAAAAAGATCTTCAAAAACTGAAAAAACTAGGGGTCAAAAACCTTGTCGTTCTTTCTGGGGACAACCAAGGAACCGTAGATTTAGTTGCTCGAGAACTTGGGTTAACAGAAGCACATGGTCATATGCTTCCAGCAGGAAAATCCGCATATATTGAAAAAATGCAAGCAAAAGGCCAACTCATTGCCTTTGTCGGTGACGGAGTGAATGATAGTCCTTCATTAGCCTTAGCAGATATCGGAATCGCAATGGGAAGTGGAACAGATGTTGCAATTGAAACATCGGATGTCGTTTTAATGAATTCTGACTTTAGTCGTTTACCACACGCATTAGGCTTAACAAAAACAACTTCAAGAAACATGAAACAGAACATCACCATAGCAGTTGGTGTGGTATTAGTCTTACTTGCCAGCCTACTATTTAGTGAATGGATGAATATGTCAATCGGGATGTTGGTTCACGAAGCAAGTATCTTAGTAGTCATCTTGAATGGTATGAGATTGCTTCGATACCGTTTGAGAGGATAAATTTAATAGAAAGCGGTCTTGACGAATGATAAAGGGGAAGTATTCAGGTAGGAAGAACAAAATACTCCCCTACTTTTTTCTTAAAACTTGATTTGCGTCAATTTCATTTCGTTGAACCTCAGCTATACTTAAATTGTAAAGAAGAAGAGGGAAAACAAAAAAATCAAAGATAAGATGAAAGGAGAAATAATTCATGCAAAAAGCAGTTATTCAATTAGAAACATTATCTTGTCCATCTTGTATGCAAAAGATTGAAAATGCGGTGAAAGGATTAAACGGGGTTAATCATGATAGCTTAAAAGTATTATTTAATGCCAGTAAAGTAAAAGTAGATTTTGATTCAGAAACGATCACCATTAACGATATCGAAAAAGCCATTGAAGACTTAGGATATCCAGTCGTCAAATCAAAAGTAAAATCGGCCTAAGACCAAAAAACCACAAGAAAGAGGGAAATAATAATGTCTGAACAAACATTTAACGAAGTAATAACAAACCATTTTGAAAAACTGGATTTATACACTACTGCGATTACACGGGCCCATGGTAAGAACCATCCAGAAGCCTTTGAAGTACGTGAATTGTTTGAAACAATTAGTGGAAAAGTAAAAGACGCAGGTACGAACAAACCTGACTTAGATGCTGAATTTGCTCAATTACGAAAAATCACAGACAACTACACCATTCCTGGAGATGTATGTGAAACGTATGCAGGCACATTCGAGATGTTATCAGAAGTAGACAAAGCATATCAGGCTTAAAAGTAACCCAAAAACAAAAGAATAAATTGGTTTACGGTCGTTAAAAAATGAAGGGGGAAATGATTTATGCAAAAAGCAACGATTCAATTAGAAACCTTATCTTGCCCATCTTGTCTCCAAAAGATTGAAAATGCGGTGAAAGGAATAAACGGTGTGAATCAAGATAGCTTGAAAGTAATGTTCAATGCAAGTAAAGTAAAAGTAGATTTTGATTCAGAAGCAGTCGTTATTAACGATATCGAAGAGGCAATTGAAGACTTAGGATATCCTGTTGTCAAATCAAAGGTAAAACCTGCTTAATCGAGTGAATAGAAAGGAAGCCTAAGATGCCCTCTTAGGCTTATTATAAAAAGGAGAGGTTATTTTGGAAAAAAACCAATGTTGTCATCACCAACATGGACATGCAGAATGTATTCGTATTGTTCCCATTTTCAACCATCTGGAAGACTCACAAATGGATTTGATTGCGGAATCTGCCAAGACACTTCATCTACAAAAAGGGGAAATGTTATTCCGTGCAGGTGAGAAAGATGATACCTTATATATTATCAATTCAGGTAAGGCTCGGATTTACCGCTTATCGGATTCTGGAAAAGAACAACTTGTTCGCATTTTAAATCCCGGTGATTTTACAGGTGAAGTCGCCATTTTCCAACCTGGAAGTATTCATGAGAACTATGCGGAAGCACTACAAAATACATCCATTTGTTTAATTAAACGAGAGGATTTACAAAAGTATTTGGTGGAATATCCGCAAATCTCATTAAAAATACTGTCAGAAGTAACGATGCGTTTGAAGGATTCTGAAAAACAAACCACACAAGTAGCGATTGAAAATGTAGAAACCCGCATTATATCCTTTTTAGCTGAGAATGTTGAAAAGGGAAGTGGCAATAGTCCAACGATTATCTTACCAATGTCCAAAAAGGATTTAGCCTCGTATCTTGGTACCACACCAGAAACAATCAGCCGTAAATTTACTACTCTAGAAGAACTTGGATTGATTAAACAGTTACCGAAAAAGAAAATTAAAATAATGGATTTAGATCAATTGTTACTTCATACTGAATAAATATAAGAGAGTAGCGTGCTATCATCTAACGGGTTAAGTTCACTCGTAGGGATTTCTGCTTGCAGTATTACAGAAGGGGCTTGTAATGCGGGTGGAAGATTTTTATTTTTTTACTGGAGATGATGAGAGGATGTATACACTATGCAGATGCAGTTTGAAATGCGGAGCACGTTTCATTACTTTATGATCGTTTTTCCTTTCGCGCTCGCCATTACATTATATATATTCACTCGATACAAAGCATTTGCAGTAAAGAGACATGTTGCCATAGCGATGGGGATAATCCTGGTAGGCATATTAGCTACCAGACAAATTTATGTTTTCAGTACCGACGGCTTGGGTCCTGAGGTTTTCCCATTCCATATCTCTCACTTTGCCAACATCCTGCTGCTTATGGTTGCGATTAATCCTGCTCGTCGTGTGATTAGCACGATTGCCTGGTGCTTGGCTGTGCCTGCAGGTCTGGCAGCCATCATATTTGCCGACGCACTGGAAACATACAGTAATGTACTTAGCATTCGAGGATTTTCCTATATTTTTGGGCATATGCTGATTGTAGCGACGGGGCTATACCTGCTGTTAACAGAGATGATCCGGATCGATCGAAGAGCCCTTTTGAAAGCTTATGGGATTGTGGTGCCGCTGTATGTATTGTCAGTTATCGTAAATAACTGGTTCACTGATATTTTTAATGAACAAGCCAATTATTTATTTACGTATACACCGGGATCGGCAGCGCCTTTAGTCTACTTGCACAGCATCGGCTCTGATATCACAGTAGCTGGAATAACAGTCAATCCAGTCTACATTCTGTCACTTACCATTATAGGAGCGGTGGTCATGTTCCTGATGTATCTGCTGGCGAAGCTTTGGTATGTCAGTCAAGATTCCAACCTTCAGAGGAAACGGGCTAACTGAAAACAGAAGAATGTCGTAAAGGAGCGATTGAAATGCAGGAGCGATCATCAACTGGACGAATCGACACGGTTTCAAAGAATATTGCGTCTTCACCGCACACGCTTTATCAGGCCTTCATCGACCCGGATTCACTAATCAAGTGGCTTCCGCCTGAAGGGATGAGAGGGGAAGTCTCCCTATTCGAACCACATGCTGGCGGAAAGTATCGACTGATTCTCTATTATGAAAAGAAAGAACAGATTACAGGAAAAACGACTATAGATTCTGATGTTTCGGAAGGGACTTTCGTTGACGTCGTGCCGGATATGAAAATCGTCATGGCAGGCGCTTTCGATTCGGAAGACCCTGACTTTGAAGGGGTGATGACGATGACCTGGTACTTTGAAGAGAATCTGGAAGGAACCAAGATTACGGTCATTGCAGAAAATGTCCCGCTCGGAATCAACAAACAGGATCATATTGACGGACTGGGTTCTTCACTGGACAATCTGGAATACTTTGTAGAAACAAGGTAGCTGTGCTTTGTTAATATACTTTATAGGTATTCTCCCAATAGACCCGTACAAAACTATGTTCGTTAAGATTATAACCGATTGTTAAATGGATTAATGTAATATTTTCGAGATATAGAGCTTAAAGACGTACATTTACAAATTTTATACAATTAATTTACGTATTATTATGGAAATCTCTCCGCGGATTAGTTATGCTGTATAAGGTGTTGCATGTGTCATTACTTATTCTTAATGACTTGGCTGTAACCCAACTATATTTTAGGAGAGATGTCATGATTTTCAAAAGCAAAACTTTTGTACTTAGTTTATTATCTTCCAGCATACTATTTTCGGCTCCGCTGGTAGTTTCGGCTGATGAAGACAACAACACAGAAGAAGGATCTGAAGTCGTCACTGTTTCATCAGAAAGTTTCGATGACTGAACGGGAAAGACTTCCAGAAACAGCTACTGTTACCTGGACCGTTGGTTTAGTTGGACTGGGATCAATTGCAACAGGCACCGCAGCTCACTTTATTAAAAAGAAAAAATAGAAAAGAAACGTATCTGTTGTGAGAATCTCAGATGAATAATTTGGAAGAACTCCTTTTCGAAGGGGTTCTTTTTTACATCTATAGTGTATAATGACATGAAAAGTAATAGATGTGCATGCATTATTTTAAGGAAAAAGGAAGAATGCCCAATGGAAATTAACAACCTCATTGAAGCTAAAACAAGGCAAGAATTAAGGCAATGGCTTGAAAACAACGCGAAGACTGCAGACTTCTGCTGGGTGATAGTAAGCATGAAGGATCAGGAGGGTGTTATCCAATACCTTGATGCAGTAGAGGAAGCCATCTGTTTTGGCTGGATTGATAGCACGATGAAGAAAACTGCTGATAATCAGTTAGCTCAAAGGTTGTCCCCAAGAAAGAAGAGGAGTACTTGGACAGAGTTAAATAAAGAACGAGCAAGAAGGCTGATTAAGCTGGGTCTGATGAAAGAAGAAGGGCTGAACAGTCTTCCTGACATGCGACCAAAGTCGTTCACTATAGACAAAGAGATCAAAGCGCTTTTGAAAGCAGACGATCAGACATACCAGAACTTCATCAATTTTCCAGAATTATACAGGCGTATCAGACTGGATACGATACAAACTTATAAAAATCAGCCTGAATTGTATATCAAACGGTTGAATAAGTTTCTTGAACAGACGAAAGAAAATAAAATGTACGGACAATGGAATGATAATGGTCGATTGATCAACTACTAATTGCTAGTTATTGTCTCAATTATTTGATTTTTTAACCTGAAAAAATGAATCTGTGCACAAGCGACATGCTGAGAAAAAAGCGTCAAAATAAAATCGTTCCTATAGTTAATCGTCTCAGTGGTCAGTAAAAAGTTCAAGACATTCTCTAATGAGATTGTCTTGAACTTTTTACGTTAGTATTGCATTTCACTCTTCCATATGTGCATGTTGTCCAAAACTGGTTGAATCCTTCATAGAGACTATATACACTGAAATTACTACAAGAGAGGGTGAGAGGATGAAGCTAAACCTAACGGAGGACAGATCATTAAAAGAGGCGGTCATTGACATTACATACAACATGTTTGATCGACGCATACAGAAAATAGTAGATACGATCAACATGGGAAATGTGAAACTGGAAGGGGTATTGAAAGATAAGCAATATTACCTCGTAAGTCACGACGTCTGCTATTTTGAAAGCGTAGATGGGCGATCCTTCATATATACTGAAAGTGACGTGTACGAGTCTAAAGAAAAGTTATATGAACTGGAAGAAAAGCTTAAAGGGACATCCTTTGTCAAAATCAATAAACAGACGCTATTAAATATGGACTATCTGGCCAGTGTGGCACCGATGGAAAACTATAGACTGGAAGCAAGCCTGAAAAATGAAGAGAAGCTGATCATCAGCCGTCATTACATGAGGGAAGTAAAAAGGTATTTAAATATTTAGTGGAGGGATTATTTATGATTAAAAATTTCATTTCGAGTTATATGAACACCATGACTTTTGTATTTTCAGTAGTCGTGCTGTTGAACGCTGCTTTGGATTACTTCCAGATTATAAATATAGGTAATGTCAGTTTGTCAGTGCTGTTACTTGCAGTCATAATCATACTTCTATGTTTGGTCTCTTACGGCACAAGTTACCTAAGCGTTAAATCAGCAAGAGTGTATCACGTGATCAATTGTGGGTTCCAATTGATTATTTTTAATTTAGTAATTAGTTTATTTGGTACTTTTGATACTTCAGTAGCGGGTTTAATGATGAACACTGTGCTATTTATTGGAATCTACTACTTGAGCGTCCAGAGAAGAAAAAGAGAACTTAGACAACTGGCTCAGGAAATCAATCACCAGTTAGCTAAATAAATTGAAGGGCAACATCTACTGTTACTATAGTTGCTAAAAATAATACCCCAATAAAACGGATGTACCAGTATCTAGGCGCACACTGGTACATCCGTTTTTAGTTTTGCTATAAAGGTGGATCCCTGATAATGCACTCATTCTTATGTGCCGGGTGAATAAGCTACACATTATCAAGTAAGACTAGTTAAAAGTAGTTCAAGCCAAGTTTAAAAGCAAGGCTATTACAACCGCTAAACTCAGTTGCTCCAACACATTCAGTAAGAATAAACTAGTGTTGTACACAATATTGTGTACAATGACAATCAATGTAAACCACGCTCTTCCCTATTGTAAACGCTTAAACATTAAGTCTACAATAAGATTATCAAAAGACGGCATTACTTTTTAAGGAGGAGTTATACATGGCAAAAGATTTTTGGCAACGGTTGGGTAAATCATTAATGACCCCCATATCATTAATAGCCGCTGCGGGTATATTTCTAGGAATAGCTGCAGTGCTGCAAAATCCAAGTATCGTTGGAGAGACATTTATTAATATGACTGCAGTTCAAAGCGTCATTGGTATTATTCGGGCACTTGCAGGAGGAATATTCGGAAACTTGCCAATACTATTTGCAGTTTCCATATCGATTGGGCTGGCTCGAAAGGAAAAGACGACAGCGGCATTTGCAGGTGTGATTGGCTTCCTGTTATTCCATATCACCATTCAGTATCTTCTGCAGGCCAATGATATCACTGCAGCAACCTATTCAGTCGATGCTTTAATGGAAACGGGATTGACTGAGTTGCAAGCTATACAAACGGCTTCTCAATACGAATTAGTTCTAGGCATCTTTACATTGAGGATGAATGTTTTTGGAGGAATCATTGTTGGTATGCTTGTATCTTATCTTCATAACACCTTTCATACCATCGACTTACCGACATCAATCAGTTTCTTTGGAGGTAAACGATTTGTTCCAATCGTTACGACTGTCAGCATTCCTTTCCTGGCTATAGTGATGTACTTTGTGTGGCCTTTCTTTGGAGCCGCAATTGAAGGAGTCGGAAACATAATCGCTCAGGCGGGTTTACTGGGAACCTTCTTATTTGGATTCCTGGAACGATTACTTATTCCAACGGGTCTTCATCATATCCTGAATCAGCTGGTTCGCTTTACACCAATTGGTGGAGTTGCAGAAATAGACGGCAATCAAGTGGTTGGAGCATTGAATATCTTCAATACCTCTCTTGCTCAAGACTCACCAGATCTTGGAGTGATGGCAGAAGCTACTCGTTTTCTTGCGCAGGGTAAGATTCCTTTCATGATATTCGGCTTACCGGCCGCAGCTTTTGCGATGGTGAAGGTAGCTTATCAGGAAAAGAAGAAGGACGTCAAAGGGTTAATGTCAGCTTCTGGTTTAGCCAGCTTCACTACAGGAATTACTGAACCTATTGAATTCTCATTTATCTTTGTTTCCCCAATTTTGTTCATCTTCAATGCTTTCATGGCAGGGTTATCCTTCATGTTGATGGATGCTCTTGGAGTAGTCATCGGTAACGTACAAGGGGGCGTCATTGATCTGTTTGTGTTCGGTATCCTCCAGGGGACTGCCACAAACTGGTTCTGGGCAGTATTAGTAGGACTCATTTACGCACCAATCTATTACTTTGTATTTAAAATAGTCATTGAAAAAAGAAGAGTACTAACTCCAGGTAGAGATGTTAATGATGATGAAATGGATATCGAGACAGATTCTAAAGTTTCAGAAGATAAATTAGGAGACGCTATTGTCAATGCCCTTGGAGGTGCCGGTAATATTCAAAGCATCGATAACTGCTTCACTCGACTAAGACTTGTATTGGAAGATACCGGTAAAGTTGACGAAGCAGGGTTAAAGAAAACTGGAGCAGCAGGTATGGTCAAAATTGATGAAACGAATTATCAAGTGATCTATGGACCGAAAGTAGAGTCCATAGCACCCAAAGTGAAAGGAGCAGCAAATTATCATGAAGAATAAAAAAAGCAGAATCGTATTAGTAGGTGGAGGATCGACATGGTCTCCGGGTATCCTTAAGGCCATGACCACACACTTAAACGAATTTCCTATTAAAGAAATAAAGCTGTATGACATCGATGCAGAACGTCAGGAAGTTATTGGAGAGTTTGCCAAGATTCTCTTTAAGGAAGAAGCACCTGAAGTGAAGGTCAGTTATACGACTGATGAAGAAGAAGCATATCGTGATGTGGACTTTGTCTTCTGTCAGATGAGAACCGGCGGCTTTGATATGCGGGAAAAAGATGAAAAAATCCCTATGAAGTATGGGGTGATCGGTCAAGAAACATGTGGGCCAGGTGGATTTGCTTATGGCTTACGTTCCATTCGAGATATGGTTCAGATGGTCAATAGTGTAAGACAGTATTCACCGGATGCTTGGATTTTGAACTATACTAATCCGGCAGCTATAGTAGCGCTGGCTTTAGACAAGATTTTCCCGGAAGAAGAGCGTATTCTTAATATATGTGATCAGCCGGTCAATTTGCTCCGTTCGTTTGCAAGCTTGATCGATTACGATGCAGATAAACTGGAGCCGGTCTATTTCGGACTTAATCATTACGGATGGTTTACTCACCTATATGATGAGGATGGAAAAGATAGAATGCCTGAAATCAAGGATATCATCTTGAACGGAGGGTTCAGACCAGTAGATGCTGAGCAGCGTGATCAGTCCTGGCTGGACACTTATGCGATGGTCGAGGATATGCTGATCGACTTTCCAGATTATTTACCAAACACGTATCTCCAGTATTACTTGTATCCTGAGTATAAGTTCTCGAAATTAGATCCGAATCGTACACGTACCGATGAAGTAAGAGAAGGGCGAGAGAAAAAGGTCTTTGAAGAATGCAGACGCATTATTGAAAATGGGACAGCCAAAGATTCTACAGTCGTTCATAACGATGCACATGGGGACATGATGGTTGAAGTGGCTGGATCGATTTTCCATAATTTACGAAAAACCTATGTCGTTATGGTCAAAAATAATGGAATTGTTTCGAATCTTCCGGACGACAGCATGATTGAAGTAGCTGCCAGTCTAACTATTAATGGCCCTCAGCCCTATGCAGTTGGACCGATTGATACTTTCTACAAAGGCCTGATCGAGTCTCAACACGGTTATGAAAAGCTGACAGTTGAAGCCTATATGGAAGGGTCCTATACCAAAGCTCTTCAAGCACTCACACTCAACCGCACGGTAGTTGATGCGAAGAAAGCTAGACAAGTCCTGGATGCTTTAATAGAGGCTAATAAGGAGTATTGGCCTGAATTAAAATAAGTAAATGACAATAAAGACGGGTGGTATATGCACCCGTCCTTATTTATGTTATGGAAGTATCGAGATGGAGATACTGTTCAATGTATTTGTCGAACAAGTAATTTGTCAAATAATGAATAGAAAAACGGTCAGTCGCATCAAGTCCATTAATTTTTAAAGGGGAACTGAATCCATATAGTTGAAGATCAGTCAGGTTAGCCAATGCATTTGAAGAAAAGCCAGTAATACTTAAAGTTTTTGCACCAGCTATTTTTGCGCGGCTAGTGGCCGCATAAACATTCGACTGATGACGTCCGCTTATACTGATTGCAATGGCGAGATCTTTTTCGCTCATGATTTGAGCATTATGCTTCATTATGTGAGGATCAATAAATGTCTGGCTTTGTTTTCCGATGATTTTCAATCGTTCGCTGAACTCTTCGGCTGGGAAGCGTGATAAGCCGACTGCAAAAAATAGTATATTATCTGCTTCATGAATAGTCCGAGTCATCTTATGAATGGCTTCTTCATTTATAAGTTGTTTTGTTTTGATTATCATATTGTCCAAAGAATAGAGTTCCCCAAGAGACGTTTGAATAGCTAAGGCTGCTAAGAAATCATCCTTGAACTGCTGGTACCCAGAAAATTCTAATTTCTGCGTTAGTCGAACGATGGTAGTTGGAGAAGTGTAGAAGTGTCCAGCTACCTCCCGTATCGTAATATCATCGAGTTGTTCACCTTGATTTAATAAGTAGGTCAGTATTTCTTCCTCATTATCATTTAAGTTCTTACGGTGCTGTTCCAATTTATCGTAAAAGCCCATATGTACACCCCTTATTCTTTTCTCTAATCTTATCAAAGAAACGAGTAGAATAATTGAAAATAGTTAAACTATAAAAAAAATATAATTTGAACCAGAATGAAATTCAGTTTATTGAAGATAAAGTAAAACCAATGGAATAAAATATAAGCAAGACATTGTTGTATTCAACCAGCATCTATGGAATAGGTTAATATTTTAATGCAACACTAGTGATTGCAGGGTAAAAGTACATAACTCTGCGGAAGGAAAAACGCAATATAAAAAGCCATTGCAAGGCACCTGAAAATCCTCTAAAGGTAGAGTGCCTACACTTTAACTGGAGGTATGAAAGGTTTGCTCGCAATGACTGATATTAATACTATAAAAAATTGAAGGAATAATCACGATAAATCGATTGATCACATAAGAAAAGAAGTTGGAGTGAATTGGCGCACTGCTAAAAAATACGCTAATGGCAATAACTTTCCAAAGAAGAAAATAGAAAAAACAGGCATGATGTATGAAAAAAATGAGGAGGTATTTTAACCTTATGGCTTGCCGAAAGTAATCCGAATAGATAATATGTCAGTTACAAACCATTAGTGAGCTACAATCAACTTAAGAAACAAATTGAAGACTATATCAAGTATTATAATATCATCCGAACAAAACAAAAACTGGCCGGCTTAAGTCCAGTGGAATGCCGAACTCAAACCAGCCAGTTGGCTGCATAATATTAAACTCTAACTATTGGGTGTCAGCACCAACAGACTGTTTTCATTGTTCATTTTGTTTAAGAGCTGTTTTTTCCAGCCTTTACTTATGCCGTATTTTATACTAATGAAACTTTCAACACGTTCTAATCCAGTTTCAATAACATTGCATTTATCGCAACAATAATTGTACTTAATGACATCAAAACTGCCCCCATTGCTGGTGTTAGTAAGATATTCCACCCTGCCAATACTCCTGCTGCTAAAGGAATAGCAACAATATTATATCCTGCTCCCCACCATAAATTTTGAACCATTTTTCTGGAACTATTTTTCGCTAGAGAAAGAAAATGAAGAATATCTGCAGGATTACTTTTTACTAATATGGTGTCCGCGGATTCAATTGCCACATCTGTTCCTGCTCCAATAGCTAATCCAACGTTTGCTCGTACTAAACTCGGTGCGTCATTTACACCATCTCCTACCATCATAACTACATGTCCTTGATCTCTATATTCTTTTACTTTCTTTTCTTTATCTTCAGGCATCAATTGTGCATGAACTTCTTTAATTCCCAGTTCTCTAGCCACGGCATTCGCAACTTGTTTATTGTCTCCTGTTAACATTACTGGTTGAATTCCCTCGTTTATAAGTGTTTCAATAAGACCATAAGCTTCTGCTTTAATTTGATCTCCTTGAGCAACCAACCCAATAACTTGTTCATTTAAAATTAGAAAACTTACTGAATTTCCTTGGCTAGAGAGTTTTTCAAACTGCTCTTTATTATATTTTAATCTGTTTTTTTCTAAATATGACACACTGACTATTTTAAAGTGCTTATGATTAATTGTCCCTTCTAACCCCACACCTGAGAGTGTGTCCACATTTTCTGCTTCAGGTAAGCTAAGGTTAATCTCTTTTACTTTATTCAATATCCCAACAGATAACGGGTGACTTGAGTGTTCTTCTAATGCTCCAAATAAACTTAAGACATCTTCATCCGAATACTCATCTGAGTAAGAAATATATGTGTTTACTTCAAAATTACCTTCTGTTAATGTTCCAGTTTTATCCATTAAAACTTTATCCAATTTCTTCGCCACTTCTAAAGCTTGTCTATTTTTTATAAGTAAACCATTTTGTGCTCCTAAAGATGTTGTGCGAGCTGTAACAAGCGGAATAGCTAAACCTAGTGCATGAGGACAAGCAATGATTAATACTGTAACCATTCTTTCTAACGCAATATTCATATCTCCAGTTAGGGATAGCCAAACGATGAAAGCTCCAATTCCTGCAACCAATGCAACATAGAATAGCCATTTAGCTACTTTATCTGACATTGTCTCAGCTCTAGATTTTTCTTTCTGTGCATTACTTACTAATTCCATAACTTGAGATAGATAGCTTGATTCTCCTGTGGCAGTAACCTCAACTGTTATCGTTCCTGAGCCGTTGACAGATCCACCAATTACGGTATCATTTGTATTTTTTTCTACCTGCTTGGATTCTCCCGTGACCATTGATTCATTGACTGTTGTACTTCCTGAAACAACGATCCCATCTGTCGGAATCTTTTCACCAGCTTTTACTCGAACAAATTGACCTTCTTTTACCTCTTGTAAAGGAACTTCTTTTGTTTGTCCGTCATTATCAATAACTATTGCAGAACTAGGTAATAGTTCTGCCATTTTTTGTAAGGCATTTCCAGCATTACTGATTGCATTCATTTCAATCCAGTGTCCTAAAAGCATAATGACTATTAACGTTGCTAACTCCCAAAAGAAGTCCATCACATGGGTATCTGTTTGAAAAAATTCATTAACAACAAACGCATACATACTATAGATATAGGCTACTGTGATTCCAAGTGAAATCAAGGTCATCATAGCAGGGTTTTTACTACCTAACTCCATTTTTGCTCCTTTTAAAAATGGAAGTCCTCCATAAAAGAATAAGATAGTTGCTAAAATAGCTACAACCCATTCTGACCCAGTGAATGTAACTTGAAATGGTAATTCCATTCCCATCATAGGAGCAAATAATATAATCGGGATAGCTAAAATAAGGGAAACAAAAAATTTAATTTTTAAATTCCCCATGTGCATGGAATGATCCATTCCTCCATGATCATGGTGATCAGCGTGAGAAGAATGGTCATGATGAGTGTGGTCATGATGATTGTGCTCATGATGATTATGTTGATGTTTCATATTAACACTCCCCTTTCGTTTACATTTGTAATCGTTCATAGTTTATAGTTTACAATCGTAAACTATAAACGTCAAGAATATCGTCTTCTTTTATCAAATTACTTTAAAAAAATTAGTTTATTTTACTGATAACTGAATAATTTATGGCTCAACATTGATATATTCAATTAATCGTCTGGTAAAGCTATTCTATTCCCACCACATATCGTCTTATTCTCTTTATAGCCTAGGATAGTTTGGACAGTGTCAAGAAATGTTTAACAGTGTAAATAGGCTGTTTTTGTTCCTTGTTTTTGTTCGTCCAAGCTTATCAGCAATTTGTGGTGCGTATAAATCAAGAGTAAGATAAGTTTCTATCCAACCGAATTCTTCCATGGTAAGATGGGTATAGGACATGTGTGGTCACTCTCCTAATATTCCTGATTGTTAATTATGGAATGAGTGTACCGCAAATGGTCTTTTTAATCGAGTAGCTTGATTTTACAAGTTAAGTGATAAAACTAAAGAGCTAAAGGAGAACTAACATGTCTGACGTAAAAGAAAAAGCACTTCAAGTGAGTAAAGAAAAAGGTGGAAAGATCGAGATTAATTCCAAAGTTAAGATCGAGTCCATGGAAGATTTGGCTATAGCATACACACCAGGCGTTGCAGCTGTGAGTTCAGCTATAGCTGAAAATAAAGAAGACGTTTATACTTACACATCGAAACGTAATTTAGTGGCAGTGGTGACTGACGGATCTGCCGTACTTGGTCTGGGTAATATTGGTCCTGAAGCAGCTATCCCTGTAATGGAAGGGAAAGCAGCCTTATTCAAACGTTTTGCTGATGTGGATGCTGTGCCGATCTCTCTGGACACAAATGATGTAGAAGAAATTATCTCTCACGTCAAAGCGATTGCTCCATCTTTTGGGGGCATCAACTTAGAAGATATTAGTGCACCGAGATGTTTTGAAATAGAACGCAGATTGAAAGAATCATTAGATATCCCGGTATTCCATGATGATCAGCACGGGACAGCTATCGTTGTTCTGGCGGGGATATATAATGCTTTGAAATTAGCTGACAAAAAAATTGACGAAGTTAAAGTCGTCGTTAACGGTGGAGGAGCAGCAGGTGTCGCGATTTCCAAGCGTCTACTGACTGCAGGAGTAAAACGTATCCTGTTGGTAGACAAAGAAGGTATTGTATCTTCAGATAATCCGAATCTTGAAGAACGACATGAGGAAATAGCGTCAATGACTAACCAGGACAACATTAAAGGAGATCTACAGGAAGCTCTAAAAGATGCAGATGTTTTTGTTGGTGTATCCGCTCCTAATGTTCTTAAAAAAGAATGGATTAGTTCAATGAACGATAAGCCGATTATCTTTGCGATGGCGAATCCGGAACCAGAAATCAACCCTCAAGATGCCAAAGACGGGGGAGCATTCATTGTGGGAACGGGAAGAAGCGATTTTCCTAATCAGATCAATAATGTTCTGGCTTTTCCAGGGATTTTCAGAGGCGCTTTGGATGCTCGTGCCAGTAACATCACAGACGATATGCAGATTGCGGCAGCTAAAGGGATTGCCAGTGTAATTAGTGATGAGGAGCTATCAGTAGATAACATTATTCCAAACGTGTTTACGCCTGGGGTCGCTTCAATTGTTGCGGATAGTGTTAAACACGCAAAATCAGAATAAGCTTATCACTTTCCAGCATAGAATAATGCGAAGAAAAGGACCAGATTCAGCTTCAGAGGCTGAGTCCGGTCCTTTTTGTTTGTATTGTCAATCGTGTGTTAGGCACTCTGTTGCAGGAGTAGTTTTTCGATCTCAACAGCACTTTCGGGATGACTGTACTTGCATCCTTGACCATATTCACAGCCAGCCTTATTCAGGAAGGTAACTTGTTTAGTGGTTTCAACACCTTCTGCGATCACTTTACTATTTAAAGTATGCCCTAAACTAATTATCGTGTTGATGATCTGACCGTTATGCTCATTCTCCGGAACATCTTTCAAAAATGTTTCGTCAATTTTTATAGTATCAATAGGAACTGCATTCAGAACACTCAGTGACGAATAGCCCGTTCCGAAGTCGTCTATGGCTACTTCGATTCCCATATGTCTTAAGTGACGAATAGTCTTAGACGCCTTTTCAGTATTCTGCAGTACACTCTCAGGTATATCAAGGGTCAACATATCAGGTTTGAAATGATTGTTGCCCAAGGTAGTGTTTAGTTTTCTCGAAAAGAGAGGATCCTCAAATTGAGCAGTTGAAACATTAACTGATAATCTGAAATCAAGTCCCTTTTTATGCCATGCTTTCATTTGTTTAGTGGCTGTATCGATTACCCACAGTCCTATTTCACTCATGATACCCAGCCGCTCAGCCAGAGGGATGAATTCTGAAGGCTTAACTTTGCCAAGGTCAGGGTTGTCCCAATGGATGAAGGCTTCAACTCCAAAGATTTGACCAGTTTTCATATCAACTATTGGCTGATAATGCACTTCCAGCTCATTCAGTTCCATGGCTTTCTTCAAATGTTTCTCGACATTGTTTCTACGTACTTCAGCTTCTTCAAGATCAGGATTGGCAAAACGATAGGTGTTCTTGCCTTGTTCTTTGGCACGGTACATAGCTCTGTCAGCCTTGCCTATCAGGCCTTCGATTGTAGTATCGTCTTTAGGAAACATACTCACACCTATGCTTGCTGAAATAGTACTGTGCTCAACATTCAAATCGTAAGGGGTCTTGAATGTTTCGATAAGACCGTGGACGACATTGATAAACTGTTTATAAGACTGGTATCTCATGATTACTATGAATTCGTCACCACCATGTCGAAAGACCATACCTTTTTTTCCGACAAAGCTGTTAAGACGTTCACCGATCTGTACAAGCAGTCTATCACCGACATTATGCCCGTAGCTGTCATTAACAAACTTGAAATGATCCAGATCAAGAAACAGAACAGCCAGAGACTCTTTGTTTTCAGAGCACTTAGTCATTTCATCTTCCATGTGCTGCAGCAGTTTCTTTCTGTTTGGCAGTCCGGTCAGATAGTCATGGGTGGCATTATGATACAACTTTTCTTCCAGTTCTTTCCGATCAGTAATGTCATAGGCCACTCCGGTTAAATGAGTCACTTTATTTTTTTCATTAAAAATCGGTTTACCCCATGCATCAAGCCAGCGGATTTCTTCATTTCCATTTCTGAAACGGAATGCTCTGTTTGAGGGCAATCCAGATTTTAGTCGTGCATAATGTTCTTCAGCAATATGCATGTCTTCAGGGATTACACGGTCTTTCCATAACTCATAACTCATAATTCTTCATGAATTCATCTCTTGAGAAACCGTATACCTGTTCAAAACCTTGAGAGGGAAGGAATGTTTTTTCCGCAAAGTCGATGGTCCATAAATAAGCGTTGTTATTATCAAATAAGGAATTAAGCTCATTTTCCCTAAGAAGAAGTTTCTGTCGGCTTTCTTTGTATTTCTGGTTTATCTCATGTACACCATCTAATTGCCGGTACTGATAGAGTGTATAGACAAGCAGGATTAGAATGAGAATATGTAGGACTGCAGTGGTTAGAGTGTACGAAACACCATAATGATTCAAGACGTACGGGATCGCAAAGAAACCGATAAGGCAATAAGTGGCATAAATCAGTCCTCTTTTTAAATGTTTCGACGACATAAGCGAGTTATCTCCTTTTCCAGTTCATGTTAATACAGTAATCTCCTTTTAGTGTAAGTCAGGAAAATTAAATGCTAGAATAAATATATCAGACATGGAGAAGCTAAGCCAGTATTATCCCTAGTTTGAACTATTTAGCTTAATTCATACTTAGAAGGATATAATTGACTAAGCGACTTCAGAATAAGTAAGTAACAATACTAAATAAACTAAATTGTTAAATAATACATAGAAACAGATCAAGTTCAACCGTTATGGCTAGTCTTGATCTGTTTCTGTATGTAAATAAGTTGGAGTGGCTTAAAAAAGAGAGTGCACGGATATCATGAAGAAAAAGTAGCTTATTTTTTCAAGATTACATGCTTAAAAAGTACAAGAGTACGCAATTATTTTACACTTATGAATACCACATACCAATTCCCAAAAGTAACAGGAGAATAATGAATAGATAGTAGCCCACCCAAAGCATAAATATAAGCAGACAAATTTTTCTAAGTAAAGTACCAGGAGGAGCTAAAATATAAATCACAGAAAAAGGAATGCTAAATAACAGTGTAGCCAGCTGGAAAACACCAGTTGCAAAAGTCATGAAGAAGAGAGTATAGGCTAATCGCCTTTGCGTTGAAGCGCTAGTCACAAAGAGAATCCAAAACGAATCAACGAAAGGCTTTAAACCGGGTGAATCGTGAGGTTCTGTTGAGTGCTTATTATTTTGTGTGACTTCTTTATCAAGGTTTGAGGCATCAAATGTTTGCTTATCCAAATCTTCGATGCCAAAGTCTTCTTTCAGAAGCCAGTCATAGGATACTTCAAACAATTCACTAATTAATTCTAAATTGTATGGATCGGGTCTGGTTACATTATTTTCCCATCTTGATATGGTCTGCCGCTCAATCAGCAGTTCTTTTGCCATATCATTTTGAGAATAGCCTTTAGTTTTTCTAAGGTATTTGATTTTCTCGGACAGAAGCATCCCGGCACCTCACAAATATAGTTTAATTAAATGTAGCATATAACAGTATTAGTATCTATATTAATCTATACTCAAGTTTCGCACCCCTAAGAACTCCGTTCTATCCTTTACATTATAAGGATTATTTAGATTAATCAGCTTAAAGGTAAAGAAAAAGACAGCTCTCTTTGGTAAAATGTGAGTACCACTACCAACA
>NZ_BAAGIR010000032.1:0-21113 GCF_054658155.1 Alkalibacterium sp. m-11 | reverse complement strand
AGTCCGAAGAGAAAGGAGCATACGCTCCCAATGCTCTTCGGACTTTTTTTAGTAACTATTGTAGAAGACAATCCGCTGGTCTAAACTGACAAACGTGCTGGAATAAACAGATTCTGTCGCTTAATTGACCCATTTTCTTAAAAAAAACTGCCGGAATAAAGTGACATTTACTGGCTGGATTATTTTGCTTTTCTACAAGTGAGTGGGTTCTAAGAAGCGTCTTGCGACCAACTCGAGATGAAAAGAGCCAGTGAGTAGGTTCTAAGAAGCGTCTTACGACCAACTCGAGATGAACAGAGCCGGTGAGTGGGTTCTAAGAAGAATCTTACGACCAACTCGAGATGAACAGAGCCGGTGAGTGGGTTCCAAGAACCATCTTATGACAAATTCGCTCCGATAAGCGGCAATTAGCTCGGACTATCAAAGTTTTAAAATAAAAAAGGGGTATTAGACAGAATGGCTAAAAAAGATAATGTAGAAAAAATCATTGATGCAATGAGTGTCGCTTATTCTGATCCAGAAGTAAAAAAAGATAGTCATATGCATGAAGTGTTGTTTCATTCTGCGAAACAATTAACGTCTGGTAATGACTATCCTCCTATATGTATCCGTCTTAAAAGAGAAATTTCATTCTTTTCAATAAGAAACAATTTAACAACTCCTGAGTCTTTAAACAATTTATATGATTTAATACAAACTGTGCACATTACCTCTAAAATCCATATTCCTTTCTAGGTCCGATTTTTCCATTGATGGACTTGGGAAATAATAAAAAACAACTATATCAAAATGACTAAATCGATTTGTGTAAGTTACTCTTGAATAAAATGATAACGGATTCAATATAATTGAGCTATTACACAAATAGTGATAAAGTTTGATGGAAAGATGCTATTATAACAAGTCAGGGAGGAAAAGCATGATGGAATACACCTATTTAGGACGAACAGGACTGAAAGTCAGCAGGCTTTGTCTGGGTACAATGAATTTCGGGCCGTATACAAGTGAGCAGGATGCCTACGACATAATGAACAGAGCACTTGATGCTGGAATCAACTTCTTTGATACGGCTAATATTTACGGTGGTAGTGGGAATCGAGGGCAGACTGAAGAGATTATCGGCCGCTGGTTTGCACAGGGTGGTGGAAGACGGGAAAAAGTCGTTCTGGCAACTAAAGTATATGGCGATATGGAAGATGAAACAGATGGCCCCAATCAGAAAGGCGGACTTTCAGCCTATAAAATACGACGTCACTTGGATCACTCACTCAAAAGACTACAGACGGATCATGTGGAGCTTTATCAGATGCACCATATTGAACGGCATGCGCCTTGGGAAGAAATATGGGGCGTGTTCGAGTCGTTAGTCAATCAGGGAAAAACGTATTATATTGGGGCAAGTAATTTTGCAGGATATCATCTAGCACTCGCTCAAGCGGAAGCTGAGAAGCGTCATTTTCTTGGTCTCGTATCCGAGCAGCATAAATATAACCTCCTGTGCAGGCTGCCTGAACTTGAAGTTCTTCCTGCTGCAGAAGATCTGGGCATTGGAGTTATCCCATGGAGTCCGCTTGGCGGTGGATTACTTAGCGGCAAGATTCTTGATCCGGAACCTGGTTCAAGAAGTGAGCAGCGTGCAGCTAACCTTACTGAGCATGAACGAAATCAACTAGAAGCATACTCTAAGTTATGTGCGGAACTGGGCGAATCTGAACCAAATGTCGCATTGGCATGGCTGTTAGCTAATCCGGCTGTCACAGCCCCAATTATAGGTCCTAGAACAATGGATCAGTTGGAACAAGCACTCAAAGCAGTCGAAATCAATCTGTCAGAAGATGTGATGGACGAACTGGACAGAATCTTCCCAGGTCCCGGAGGCAGAGCACCTGAAGCCTACGCATGGTAAAAAACTAATAATAAAAGGTATAACAGACATCCATTCTTTAGTAATAAAAGGAAGATGTCTGTTTTTTTATACGTTAGGTTAAGCTTTATAGCTGTTTTTTAAATAATAGCAATAAAATCTTTTAAGAATGGAATATATGTTACACTAAAAATGTAATGTATATATTCCATTTTGATGCAGGAGAGGATCAAGAGGTTGAACAATAAAGTCAGGACAGTGCGTATAGAAAAAAGACTCACACAGTTGGAGCTGGCAGAGAAGACTGGCGTGACTAGACAAACAATCAGCTTGATTGAGAAAGGGAAGTACAATCCAACCTTGAGGCTGTGTCTGGATATCTGCTATGCGTTAGATAAAACGTTAGATGAGGTATTCTGGAGAGAGAAGGAGAGTCAGTAAATGAAGAAAATAAAAGACGAGCGCTTAAAGTTACAGTATTTAAAAATTATTCGAATAGTTTGCATCATACAGACTCTAGGTATTATAGGCATATTAGGTTATGAAATAGCTGCAGTAGGATACAGTGAAGCGAGACAGAATCCTTTGTGGCTGCTGATGATCATCACCGGAACGGTTTATGCGTATCTTCAAACCGGCATCAGTGTGGACCAGGAAACGAAACGCATCAATTCCAGAAAAAGTTTGCTTATATCTATAAGCATCACTACTTTGATATCAATCGTTTTAGGTCTGGCTAACGCTTTGTCTGAAGGTGGGACAGCTGGGATGGGTCTTGTGCTCGGACTGATAGTATTTACATGTGGCTTGATCCCATCGTACTATATCTACCATCTGCGTAAAGAGCAGGAAGAAGATGGCGGTTTAGATTAATTGAATTAAAGAGTTCATATGCAGAATCCTAGATCCATAAAAACTCCCTGACCAGTTGCCTACCTGCTCAGGGAGTTTTAGTGCTGTTATCTCATATCGTTTTGCCTCACATCACTAAACGGATTAAGGCAGATTATCTATCGCGTACTGTGCCTGATCTGCAGTATAGCCTTCATAAATCAGCTGGTCATATAACCCCTGGTTTGAAAAAGACATGAAGTCCAGGTAATTTATAGCACTTTGGAGCGCATTTTCACTCCAGTTGGTTTCTACAGTATCTACTGCATATTGAGCAGCATCTTCAGGGTAGCCTTCGAATATCAGCTGATCGTAAAGGCCTGTTTTTGAAAAGCTGGTAAAGTCCAGATAGCTGTTAGCCGACCCCAAAGCATTTCTGAATTCTCTGGATACTTCTCCTTCAGGTTCAGCTGGTTCGCTGACATCTTCTTCAGCCGGTTCATCACTGGCAAGTTCTTCAGGTTCTTCTTCCGTTTCTTCCTGTGTTTCTGTGATGATAGTCTCTTCTTCTTCAGGCTCCTCAACGGTGTCTTCTACGATTTCTTCGCTGTCCTGATCTGATACTTCTTCGTTTTCCTCCTGAGCTTCAGCCAGAGCTGTTTCCAGATCTTCTATATCTTCTTGCGCATCAAGCAGGTCGGATTCCAGAGACTCGATCTGGTGATTCGCTGCTTCCAGGTCGGACTCCAGCTCTGAAATAATCTCTTCATGTGTGTTGTCCTCTGATGATTCTACTTCTTCGCCGCAGCTTGCGAGAAACAGTGCGCTGAAACTCAATAGGGTAAGTATTTTTCTCATATTTTCCTCCTTTGGTTCTAAAGTGATAGCGATGAGAGGCTGTCATGATGGTTCACGTCTGAGTGGGGGATAGGGTGTGTTCGAATAAGAAGTTTCCGGTAAAGTCGGTTTGAAATAGAAGAAAAAAAGGTGGATGGCTAACTGGCTAAAAAATGAAAGCAACAAAATATAAAGCGTTTACATAATGTTAAGTCATTATAACATATTAACACAATAATATTAAAGGCTAACCTCAGTGGATTAATGACTTTTACTGATTCTTTTACTGATTGGATGCTGATCCATGTCGGAAGTAATTCATTCAGTCGATGAGAAAAAAGCGCCACAGATGTCTGAGCAGGACATCTGTGGCGCTTCTTGCTATTCATTATAGAAGAGAATGGTAATGTTACTGGTTCAATGACACATCTCTCAGCATCAAGATACCTGTTGGATGCTGCCATAGTCCCTCTACATCATCACTTACAGCCAGAAGGAATTCCTGGTGGTGGATGTAAATCATAGGCGCTTCATCTACAAGAATTTCTTGAGCTCTGCTGTAAAGGTCAAGACGTTCGTCTTCGTCAGAGCTTTGGCGTGCTTCTTCAAGTACTGAATCCAGTTCATCAGTAGCGAAGAATGTACGGTTACCCGCTTCACCGAAGTTGTCAGAGTGGAACAGTGGATACAGACCGTAGTCTGCATCACCAGTTACTGTTGACCATCCTAGGATGAACATGTCGTGTTCGCCGGCAGCTGTATCTTCAAGATACGCACCCCATTCAACAATCTCGATTTCAACGTCGATGCCGATTTCTTCAAGTTGTGCTTGTACTGCTGTAGCCGTATCAATACGATCCTGGTTATCATTTGTCCAAAGTGTTGTGGAGAAGCCATCTTCGTAACCTGCTTCAGCAAGTAGTTCACGTGCTTCTTCGACATTGTACTCAAGACCAGATATATTTTCGTCATGCCCAAAGACATCTGGAGCTAACGGGCTCTCTGCAGGAATTCCTACACCATCGTAGATTCCGTTAATGATCGTATCTTTATCAATGGCTTTAGAAATAGCCTGACGTACCAATGGATCATCGAATGGCTCTTTTTGAGTATTGAATCCGATGTATGATAGACCAACAGATGGTTGACTGTTGACAGACATGCCGTCAGTACCTTCTACACGACTAACATCAGACGGGCTGAGTGGGTCTGAGATGTGGATCGCACCTGTTTCAAGGTCAGCTAGACGAGTGGATCCCTCAGGAACGACTCGGAAAGTGATGGAATCCAGTGCTGGTGCACCACCCCAGTAATCGTCGTTTCTGTTAAGAACGATTTCGTCACCTGGAGTCCAGCTTTCGAATACAAATGGTCCGGTACCGACAGGGTTTTCATTGATGACACTTCCTGGTTCAGAGCCGTTCTCAATTGCTTCGTAGTCTGCTGCGATGACTTCTGCTGACATCATTCCTCCACCATTGTGAGCAATATGTGCTGGAAGTGGGGAGAATGGATACTCGGTCACAAACTCGACAGTATAATCATCGACAACATTAATTTCCTCTACCATTTCGTACAAGAACGCACGAGGAGAAGCAATATCCTCATCAAGAATACGTTCGAAGTTGGCTTGAACAACATCAGCGTTGAATTCAGAACCATCATGGAAGGTAACATCTTCACGTAGTGTGAACTGCCATGTTAAGTCATCGACCATTTCCCATTCTGTTGCTAATCCAGGTTGAAGCTCCATATTCTCATCTTGAATCAGTAAAGCTTCGTAAATATTGTAAGCAACGTTACTTGAAGGAGTATCATTTGAACCATGTGGGTCAAGAGAAACAGCATCAGATAGTTGACCAATAACTAAATCTCCACCCTGAGCACCTTCAGTATCAGTCCCAGTTTCTTCTCCGGGATCAGTTCCACCGTCGACCGGATCACTATCATCTGTACCACAAGCAGCAAGTAAAAGCGCTGCAGCAGTTAATGATGTGAAAAATAACGATCGTTTATTCATTTTTCTCATTATTAATGCACTCTCCTTTTATCGTGTAACATTTGTAAAGTGAAATATAAGTTATACTATATCGAAGAACTGTTTAAAGGTCAAGTTATTTATTAATATTTTAGAATGTCTTTTTAACCTTATTTTAATTTAAAGGGCAGATCCACCCTATCTTCCATTAGAGAATAAGAAAAAGAATTAAGTTAAGATTACATAAAATATAATTACACTAATACTTTGATGGGCATTTACTAATCTATTGATTCAAATTAAGTTGCAAAAAAGGGAGTGATATGTAAAAATAGATAAAAATGATTATGTTATAATTTCGAAAGTCGTCATTCTTTATTCACTTTTCATGCTGTTAATGAATAAAGAATCGCGTCTTTTATACGTAGAATAGAAAGGAACAGGTATTATGCAGGAAGAAGTAAATTTAAACACCGGAAGTCCAAGTGGACAGGAGCCCGTTAATCACAATATTGTAAGGTTTCAGGATTTCTGGAAGAAGTTTTACCGTAACAAATCAGCACTTATTGGAGGAACGCTGATCATATTGCTTATTTTAACTGCTTTAATAGGTCCGTATTTAACACCATACGGCCCTAACGCTCAAAACTATGACGCCCGACTTGTTGGTCCTTCCTTGGAGCACTGGTTCGGAACAGACCATCACGGGAGAGATATCTTCAGCCGAATTATACACGGTATGAGTATCACATTGCGAGTAGGATTTTCATCTGTTCTGATTGGGATGACTATTGGAGTAGCGTTTGGAGTTGTCTCCGGTTACTTTGGAGGCTGGGTCGATACTATAATCATGCGATTTATGGATATTCTATTAGCCTTTCCGGGAATCCTTCTGGCGCTTGCTATTGTCAGTGTCTTAGGTGGCGGAATGAATAACGTTATTATATCTGTAGCGATTTTCTCAATTCCCGTGTTTGCCCGTATTTCGAGAGGGTCTACATTGGAAGTTCGAGAGCTGGAATATATCGAGGCTGTAAAAGCTTTAGGTGCAAGTGATTTTAGAATTATCGTTTTACATGTCCTTCCTAATATACTTTCACCAATTATTGTTCAGGCAACTTTAAATATCGCAACATCTGTCTTGACTGCTAGTGGCCTATCCTTCTTAGGAATGGGTGCACAGCCACCAACACCTGAATGGGGTGCAATGCTAAGTGATGGACGTAATCACATGTGGGATGCGCCACATGTATCTACAATTCCAGGGCTGGCTATCGTAGTTGTTGTCTTGGCTTTCAACATTTTTGGCGATGGACTTAGAGACGCGCTGGATCCGAAATCGAAAAACTAGAAAAGAGGGAATTATTGTGTTGAAATTTTTAGGTAGACGACTGATACAGACTATCCCCGTATTGATTGGTGTGACTGTGTTGACGTTCAGTATGATGCTTCTGATACCCGGTGACCCGGCTCAGATTATGGCGGGGGAGAGTGCATCTCCTGCACAGCTTGAAGCAGCGAGAGAACGACTGGGTTTAAATGATCCCATTCCAGTCCAGTACTATAATTATGTAAGTGGCGTAGTTAGAGGGGATTTAGGCAACTCGATTCGTAGTGGACGAGCTGTATCTACTGAAGTCTTCGGAAGAATGGCTCCAACGGTAGAGCTGGCATTTTATAGTACATTATTATCGGTATTTATCGGGCTGACTGCAGGGGTCGTGTCAGCTGTCCGGCGGTATACATTTATCGACTCCACACTCATGTTCGGGGCACTTTTTGGTTTATCCATGCCTAATTTCTGGTTAGGACTCATGCTCATACAATGGCTGGTCATTGGGACAGGCTGGTTCCAAGCTTCAGGTTGGGGTACCCCTCAGCAGATGATTCTACCTGTCATAACTTTAGGGACGGCCGGCTCAGCTATTATTGCAAGAATGACGCGTTCAAGTATGCTTGAGGTTATTGAGCAGGATTACATTCAAACGGCACGCGCAAAAGGAGTCAGTGAGAAAAAAGTTATTTACAAGCATGCCTTGCGTAACGCAATGGTACCCGTAGTAACTGTCGTCGGCCTGCAATTTGGATCTCTTCTTGGAGGGGCGGTTATTACAGAAACAGTATTTGCAATCAATGGGTTGGGACGACTGATCATTAACTCGATTCGAGCTAGAGATTTTCCGGTTGTTCAAGGAGGAGTATTGGTCTTTGCCTTCCTGTTTGTTTTTGTCAATATTATGGTCGATGTCATCTATCGATTGCTCAATAAACGAATTGACCTGAACTAAGAGTAAACGAGAGAGTAATAATAGGCAGGCTTAGAGCTTGTCTTCATGAGTATAGATTGTGTATTCGAGAGGATGAATGAAAGTGCAAGATAAATTACTTCACGTAGAAAATTTGAACATATCGTTTTCTACAGGGGACACCCTTCTGGAAGTGGTATCCGATGTATCCTTTGACATCGACCACGGTCAGACAATTGGGATCGTTGGCGAATCCGGGAGTGGGAAAAGTGTTTCTGCTCGAGCTATTATGCAGCTTCTAGGAAATAATGCAGTGGTCGGATCAGAAAGTATCATTACCTTTAATGGAGAAGATATATTAAGTAAATCAGAAAAAGAAATGAGAAAAATACGTGGAAATGACATCGGCATGATTTTCCAGGACCCGATGACTTCACTGAACCCTACAATGAAAGTAGGAAAGCAGATTTCCGAAACGATTCGTATTCATGAAAATGCATCGAAAAAAGAGGCAGCTGCTAGAGCGAAGGAAATTATGCGTCTAGTAGGGATCCCGAATGTTGACGAACGATTTGATCAGTATCCCTTTGAATTTTCAGGGGGAATGAGACAGCGGATCATCATTGCCATTGCATTGGCATGTAGCCCGAAACTGCTGATTGCGGATGAACCAACGACGGCTTTGGATGTAACGATTCAGGCTCAGATTCTGGACCTGCTTAAAGATATTCAAGAAAAAACCGGGACATCCATACTGCTAATCACACACGATTTTGGTGTAGTAGCCAATATGTGTGAAAAAATCGTAGTTATGAATAAAGGAAAAGTAGTTGAAAGTGGAACGACTAGTGAAATATTTACGTCTCCTAAAGAAGAGTATACAAAGAAACTTCTGGCTGCTATTCCTAACCTGCATGAGGAAAAATCACCTGAATCAAAAGAGAAGCTGGTTCAAATATACTCCGGCACGCGTGAAAAATTGTTGGAAGTCAATAAACTGGCTAAGCATTTTCCTATAGGGAGAAAGAATACTTTAAAAGCTGTTGATAGCATTTCGTTTGATATCTATAAAGGTGAAACTCTTGGTCTGGTAGGTGAATCCGGATCAGGGAAATCGACGACCGGTCGCACACTCCTTCGTCTTCATGAAGCAACAAGTGGTGAAACAATTTTTGAAGGCAGTGATTTAAATACCTTTAAGAAAAAACAGATGAAAGAAATGAGAAAGAAAGTCCAGTTTGTTTTCCAAGACCCATACTCTTCACTCAATCCACGTAAAACAGTAGAGGATATTATTGGAGAAGCGTTGGATATTCATAAACTGGCAGCGAATAAGAAACTGCGTAGAGAACGTGTTGAAGAGTTGCTGACTTTAGTCGGTCTGGACACATCCTTTGCAAAGCGTTTCCCTCATGAATTCTCAGGGGGGCAGCGTCAACGTATCGGAATCGCAAGAGCACTTGCTGTCGAACCAGAATTTATTGTGCTGGATGAACCGTTATCTGCTTTGGATGCATCCGTCCAATTGACAATAGTGGATCTTCTGGAAGAGCTGCAGCGCAAACTGAATCTGACTTATCTATTTATTGCTCACGATCTGGCGACTGTTAAAAAGTTGTCTGACCGGGTAGCTGTGATGTATAAAGGTCAAATTGTCGAGCTGACTGATTCAGAAGAACTGTTTACAAATCCGATGCACAATTACACAAGAAAGTTGCTGTCTGCTATACCGGTGCCTGATCCGCACTATACGGCCACGGATGCATCGTTTGCACATGATGATTCGGTAGAAATATCTCTAGAAGGCCAGACATTACAAGAAGTGAAAGCAAATCACTGGGTTATGCAGTAGATAAGAATAATCATAAAAACATGAACATGCTCTTTTTAGTCAGAAGACTAATTAAGGGCATGTTTTTATTTATAGAAAATGATGCATTTTAGTTCTAGTCCAGCTTCATTGTTTACCGGTTAGTTAACTGGATTAGTATTCAAAGGGCTATTCGTAGAGGCTTCGGAGTAGGGTATGCTAAAGTTAAGTAAGACGAAACAAATAATTACCTTAGTCTATAGAATCAGGAAAGGAGCCTTTTTAATGAGTGAAGTCAATTACTCTTCTGAAGATTATCTGAATAAAGTGGATGCCTGGTGGCGGGCGGCGAATTATCTATCGATCGGACAGATTTATCTGAAAGACAATCCTCTGCTCAAGCGTCCCTTAAAAAAAGAGGACATCAAAATCAATCCAATCGGGCATTGGGGGACTGTTCCAGGACAGAACTTTGTTTATGCCCACTTGAACAGAGTCATCAATAAGTACGATCTGAACATGTTCTTCATTGAAGGACCAGGTCACGGCGGTCAAGTCATGGTGTCAAATGCCTATTTAGATGGGAGTTACTCGGAAGTCTATCCAGATATAACGACAGATGAAGAGGGTATGGCAAAACTCTTTCAGCAGTTCTCTTTCCCGGGAGGAATCGGCTCTCATGCGGCTCCAGAAACACCGGGATCCATTCACGAAGGTGGAGAGCTCGGTTACGCCCTGTCTCACGCGACAGGTGCTGTACTGGATCATCCCGATCTGATTGCAGCAGTCACTATTGGTGACGGTGAAGCTGAAACTGGTGCATTGGCTACCTCCTGGTTTTCAAATGTGTTCATCAATCCCGTAACTGACGGTGCAGTCCTGCCCGTCCTGCATTTGAATGACTACAAAATTGCAAATCCGACGATTCTTTCACGCAAGTCAGATGAAGAACTGACAAAGTACTTTGAAGGACTCGGCTGGACTCCTTTATTTGTCGAAGGAGACGATCCCGACAACATGCATCCGAAAATGGCTGACACATTGGATCAGGCGATCGAACAGATCCAGTCTATTCAAAAAAACGCGCGTCAAAAGTCGGCAGAAGATACTGAGATGCCGCACTGGCCGGTAGTTATTCTCCGCAGTCCAAAAGGATGGACGGGACCTGAAGAATGGGACGGGGAGCCGGTTGAAGGGACATTCCGATCGCATCAGGTGCCGATCCCTGCAGAGCAAGGCAGCATGGAATACAGCGAAGCGTTAACTGACTGGATGACCGCTTACCGACCAGAAGAGCTCTTTGACGAAGAGGGCAAATTGATCGAAGAGTTGAAAGCTATCGCACCAAAAGGAAACAAACGGATGGGAGCCAATCCTGTAACCAATGGAGGCATCGATCCCAAACCACTGAAGCTCCCTGACTGGCACAGACATGCACTTGAAATTTCTACTCCTGGAGCTGAAAAGGAAAAGGATATGATGGTGTTCGGTCGATTTGCCCGTGACATTATTGATTTAAATCCAGATAATTTCCGGATAATCAGTACCGATGAACTGAAGTCCAATCGGCTGAATGAAGTCCTGGAGACGACAGATCGCCAGTGGATGGAAGATATCGATGAACCGGAAGACGAAGCGCAGTCAAGTACTGGGCGTGTGATCGATTCACAGTTGTCCGAACACCAGGCTGAAGGCTGGATGGAAGGTTATGTCCTGACAGGCCGCCATGGGTTCTTTGTCAGTTATGAAGGCTTTCTGCGCATTGTCGATTCGATGCTGACGCAGCATTTTAAATGGATACGAAAAGCTGACGAACAGAAGTGGCGCCGCAAGTATCCGTCACTGAACATCATTGCGTCATCATCAGTTTTCCAGCAGGATCATAATGGCTATACGCACCAGGATCCTGGCATCAGCACGCATCTGGCCGACAAGAAGCGCGAGTACATCAGAGCGTACTTCCCGGCTGACGCCAATTCACTGATGGCTGTCATGAATAGAGTCTTGACCTCGACACAGAAAGTGAACCTCATTGTGTCAAGCAAGCATCCGCGTCCGCAGTTCTATTCAGCGGAAGAAGCAGAAGAGCTGATCGACAAAGGACTTAAAGTGATCGACTGGGCAAGTGTTAATGACTCAGACGACCCGGATATCGTCATCGCCGCTGCCGGAACAGAACCGAATTTGGAAGCTCTGGCCGCGATATCGATCCTTCACAAAGCCTATCCTGATTTGAGTGTTAGATTCATCAACGTGGTGGACCTGTTAAAACTGGCCAGCCAGAAAAAGGATTCACGTGGCTTGAGTGATGAAGCCTTTAATAAGTTGTTTACTAAGGATAAACCTGTTCTCTTCGCTTTCCATGGGTATGAAGGGTTAATAAGAGGCTTGTTTTTCGATAGAGAAAACAGACAGCTGATCACTCATGGCTACCGGGAAAATGGGGACGTGACGACGCCATTCGATATGCGAGTAGTCAATGAACTCGACCGTTTCCATCTGGCTAAAGACGCTGCCCACGCAGTATACGGTGAACAGGCTGCAGAATTTGAAAACGAGATGGACCGGCTGCTGGACAAGCACCATCATTACATTCGGGAACACGGCGATGATATGCCTGAAGTGACCGAATGGAAATGGGAGCCTTTGGATAGATTTAAGTGATTAATTCATGACTTTGATTTAAAAATCAACGTGTTTGGTCCTAGTGTAGCACATTTATCGTCAGCCTATAGAGTAGAGGGTGCATACCCATTATGGGCTCTTAAATCTCCTGTCCTGAATGGGTCCTGATCAATTCTAAGGAAGTGACCCAGCGAAAAACGATGGTATAATTTCCTTTCGCTAACGCTTGCATTTTTACATAAGTATGCTTAAATTAAGGTAAAGACGGGATCATCGAATGAGTGGAGGCTGTCATGGATAGAGAAATCAGACAATCTAATTTGAAGCTGTTTTCAATGAATTCCAATCGTCCCTTGGCTGAAGAAATTGCTGAGGAAATTGGAATGGAGCTGGGCAAAGCGGATATTACCCGGTTCGAAGATGGAGAAATACGGATCAACATAGAAGAAAGTGTGCGTGGAGCTGATGTGTATATCCTGCAGTCCACAAATGATCCGAGCAACGACTATATTATGGAAGTCCTGATCATGATCGACGCATTGAGACGGGCCAGCGCCAGAACGATCAATGTAATTATGCCTTATTACGGGTATGCCCGGCAGGACAGAAAGCCGGGGCTACGTGAAGCAATCACAGCTAAGGTAGTGGCGAATATGCTGACGATTGCCGGAGCCACACGGATGATTACCATGGACCTGCATGCACCTCAGATTCAGGGCTTTTTCGATATTCCAATGGATCATCTGTCCGCCATTGCAACGCTGGCGAACTATTTCCTTGACAGAGACTTCGGGGGAGAAGAGACCGTTGTTGTTTCACCAGATCATGCCGGAGTCTCTCGAGCCAGAGAAATGGCTGAGCTGCTTGACTCCCGGTTGGCGATTATCGACAAACGACTGGCAGATGAAGATATTGATGAAGAAATGCATGTAGTGGGTGACGTGTCAGGGTGCACCTGTATCTTATTCGATGATATCATGGACACGGCAAAAACTGTCACAAAAGCCTGCGAGTTACTCAAGGAAGCCGGTGCAAAAGACGTGTATGTCTGCGTGACACATCCTGTATTATCTGATAACGCCATCGATCGGATCGACCAATCGGGAATCAAAAAAGCGATCGTGACGAATACGATCGATATCAGAGAAAAAAGCAGCTGCGAACTGATAGAAGTCATCAGCATCGCTCCGATTTTAGGGGACGCGATCAGACGGATCCAGAGACACCAGTCGATCAAGCCACTTTTCGACAAGCATTATGTAGACAAACTTGAAAAGCGTCTTAATAACTGAATAGAGACAAGCATCCACTTCCAGTCCCATTAATCAGGTCTGGAAGTGGATTTTTTGGTAGAGGCCGAATATGAAGCCAGTATCTCAATGAAGCAGGTGCAAACGTCATTTGACAGTAATAGATTAACCGAAATCTGTTGAAACCCCATATGGAATCCAGTTTATTTCGTTTGCATTTTCAAAAGAAAAGAGTACACTATAGGTGAGGATAAGGGAAAGCATTAGTAACGAGAGAAAGGAGGGTCAGGGATGAGTGACTTATTCCCAACCAGAAGGGACTTCATGGATTTCGGCAGACGGTTTTTCGATGATGCGTTAGGGCAGAACTTCGGAGACTTCGGTCAGTTCAAGACGGATATCATTGAAAAAGATGAGGCATACGTTGTAGAAGCAGAATTACCGGGCATGTCAAAAGAAAACATTGAACTGGATTATAAAGACAACGTTCTGTCGATCACTGCTAAAAAAGAAACTGAATCAGATGAACGCGATGATGAACGTCAGTATATTAGAAGAGAGCGTTCCAGTCGTTCATTCAGTCGTCAATTTATCATTCAGGATATCGATGAAGACAACATCAGTGCACAGTTTGAGAAGGGGCTATTAACGATCACTTTGCCTAAGCAAAATCCGACACAGTCCAGATCTAAACGTATTGAAATCGAATAGACTTATTACATCTTCCGACCGCTGAACTCATTACAGGCGGTCGGAGATTTCTTTGTCTTCTGTCTGATACCATTTTCTTGTATAAATAGCTGATACATACTAAACTGTAAATAAACTAACAATTGAGGAAGTGTAAACGTGAAAATAGCCCAATCCATTACAGAATTGATCGGTCAGACACCATTATTGAAACTGAACCGTCTGGTACCGGATGATTATGCAGATGTTTATGTAAAAATCGAGATGCGTAATGCAGGAGGAAGTGTGAAAGACCGCATTGCCTTGAACATGATTGAAGAGGCAGAGAAAGAGGGTCTTCTGAAAGAAGGCGATACGATTGTTGAAGCGACCAGTGGAAATACAGGTGTCGGTCTGGCGATGATCGCTGCGGCTAAAGGGTACAAGGCAGTGTTTGTCATGCCGGATACGTTAAGCGTGGAAAGACGTTCCCTGATGAAAGCTTACGGTGCGGAACTTGAACTGACGCCTGGAGATGATGGCATGCCGGGAGCCATGGACAGGGCGCAGACGCTGGCCGAACAGGATAATTACTTCATGCCGTCTCAGTTTAAGAATCCGGCAAATCCTGCTGTTCATATTCAGACAACGGGTCCTGAAATCATCGAAGCACTTGAAGGAAAGACTCCGGATGCTTTTGTAGTAGGGGTCGGAACTGGTGGAACACTGACTGGAGCAGGAAAAGTGATGAAACTGCATAATCCTGCTGCTCAAATCATTGCGGTCGAACCGCATGAATCAGCGGTATTAAGTGGAAGAGAAAAAGGGAAGCACAAAATCCAAGGGATAGGGGCAGGTTTCATTCCGGACATCCTTGAACGGGATCTGATTGATGAAATCGTGACCGTTACAAGTGAAGAAGCTATCGACATGACGCGTGAAGTGGCCCGGAAAGAAGGGCTACTGGTTGGTATTTCGTCAGGAGCCAACATTGCGGCAGCTATTCGAGTGGCAAAACAGCTGGGCAAAGGGAAAACGGTCGTGACTGTCGCCCCGGATACCGGTGAACGTTATCTTTCTACTCCAGTATTCTCGATTGAAGAAGAGGGCGAGTAGGTCAAAACAGTCAATGCAGCTGACTCAAATAAGTAAACAGCCGTGTACCGGAAGGACTGTACGTCCAAATCGGTAAACGGCTGTTTTTTTGTCCTCGTATAGGAAAGTATAAGATTTTAATGTGGATAAGAGTTGACGTGACAAGGATAGTTTGGGTACAGTGAAACTATATTAAACGGTAAAGGTTTGATTATATGAAAGATAAACTTCGTATTCATATGGATCAACTAAAAGCAATCTTCCTTGATAATCACAATTGGGAAAGATTCAAAAAGAAACATAAGAAAAAGATTCGGCCAATCGTTATTAGAGAGGTAGAAAAGTTTTTGCACTGTGGCGATTTATTGAATGGTTTTCGCGTGTTTAAGTGCGAAGCTTGTCCTAACGTGCAGAGATTCCCTATTCGATGCAAGGGAAAGTTTTGTCCAACCTGTGCGGTTGGTGAAGCACAAAAGTGGGCAGAGGTTCAAGCAAACGATATGTATCACACCATGCATAGACATGTCATCCTAACAATAGATGAAGGGTTGCGTCCGATTTTCGCGCATCATCAGTATCGAGAAACTTTGTTAAAGGGATTGATGGATGAAGCCGCTAAGGTTGTCACAAACTGTTTTCGTAAACAAGAAGCTGGAGCTATCGTCGCTTTGCATACCTTCGGATCAAAGTTAGAATTCAATCCGCATGTCCATCTTTTAGTAACGATGGGTGGCATTACAAAAGATGGGAAATGGGAAGAGTATAATTTTTTACCCTTTGTAAAATTACGCAAGGTTTGGCAGACAGTGGTTTTAAAATTGATTCGACGCACATTGTCGCAACGAGCGAAAGCGAAAGTGCAACCCTTGCTTCAAGCTGCCTTCAAAAATAATCCGGACGGATTCTACATCCATGCGCCAAATCAAAGTCGAACAGATGTAAAAGCTACTCTAAGCTACATTGGTCGGTATATGAAGCGAGGACCAATCGCCTTACATCGCATAAAAATGTATGATGGAGAGCTTGTGGCCTTTGCTTATCAAGATAAGCGTGATGGCGAGTGGAAGATAGAAGAACTTTCTGTAGAGGATTTTATTGGACGATTGATTCGTCATATTCCCGATGACCAATTTAAAATGATTCGTCACTATGGCATCTATTCTCGTCGAACAAAGAAGGTCATGAAAAAAGTTGTTGAACATTTCCAAAAAGAGATAAAACGATTATTGATAAATGCGCAAAAGATAATAAAAGGAAAAAAGTGGCGAGAGCAAATAAAAGAAACCTTTGATAGGGATCCATTGGAATGTTCGGAATGCGGGAACTACTTAGAGTTCAGAGGGATAGCTGTGCGCAAAAACGGAAGTTTAGAAGTGGCATATGCGAACGATAAAGAAGCACACCAATACATACGACGGGAGATTGATAAAATTGAATCAAAGGCGTATAAAGTTAAGAAAAAAGAAGCAACGAGAGAAGCTATTAAGGAATATGGGTTCAGTTGGGACGCACTCGCAAAAGCAATCGAAAGAAAACAACATAGCATTTATCTGCCAGAAGTGTAAAGTAACAGAAAAAATACCAAAAGATGTCGTCAAACAATTAGATTTTATGGATAGTGGAGATCCGATGGATCCCCCACGATTCAGTTGCGAACAATGTGATGGTTCAATGGTCCCTTTGTATTATGAAGGGTTACAAGGAATCACTTATGACAATAGGCACCTCAAAAGAAAAAGCTAAGCGGGAACTAAAAGGGCTCGGGCTTTGCCCGAGCTTTTTTTAATTTAGTATAAAATTAGTCTTCATCTGAAGAAGACAGACCCATCTCTTTCTTCATGCGGGCAAGTTCATCTTCAACAGCTGCCGACCCTGATTCTGATGCATATTTTTCCTCAAGGATCGCTGCTTCGTCTTTATGTTCCTTATTCAAGTCAGCCATAGCGTTGGACTCGTCCAGACGGCGGCTGGCTTTTTCTTCCATCCGTTCAAAGGAGCTCATAGCACCTTTAGATTTTCCAGCAGATTCTGACGCTTTGTTCAGCTTGTCCTGAGTATCTGCAACGGACAGCTGAGCTTTTATCATAGCCCGACGCTGACGCATTTTTTCTATATCAGTGGCCAGTTTGTCATGCATCTGCCGCATCTTGGTTGCATTCTCATGTGCTTTTGCATAGGCATTAGTGAGTCCTGTACCAATATCTTCGAGTTCCTGCTTCTTGGTAAGAAAAACTCGTGCATCACCGTCGTTGCCTGCTTCCAAGGCTTTTCTAGCAAAGTTACCATACTTGGCTACTTCAGCTTCATTATCATCCACCAGACGTTTGGCTCGTGTTTCCTCTGCCATAACACTGGCTGTATTCTGCTTCACTTCTGCCAGATCGTCCATCATCTTACGCAAGTACTGGTCGATCATTTTTTCCGGATCTTCCATACGGTCCATCAGAGCATTGACGTTTGCACTGATAACATCTGAAAAGCGGTCTAAAATTGCCATGTTTTCATCCTCCTATAGTGATGGTGCATGTTAATAGTTATCCCAATTATCATCCTCGTACTTTTTAGATAGATCTTCAGCTTCTGAACGCCCGAATGTATCGATCGGTTTGTTCAGCATATCGTCTGTCCGTTTAGCTTCTTTTTCTTTGGCATCCTGACGTGACTTCCACCATTTATATAACACGTAAATCAAAACAACGAGCCCGAAAATACTCAGTACTGGGATCCATGGAGATGTCGTGACTTCCATGATCCGATCAGCTGCATCTCTGAAGGAGTTGCTGAAATATTCTTCATCAGTCAGGTTGCCATCAGCGTAGTATCTGTCCAGATAGTCGAGCAGGATGTCTCCAGCTTCTCTATCGATCACACTCCTAGCCTGAGAACCAACGACATAATAAGTCGTGTAGTCATTAGGCCGAGGTTCAAGGAAAACCAGCAGAAGGTGGGCTTCATCTGTAAATAATTCATCATATAAGTTATTTGCGTATGCTTCCACTTCATCCATTGAAGGTGATGTATTGCCGTCAATATCTCCAGTGATGTAGACATGAGGCTGGACACCCGTTTCATTGTAGAAATGGCGAAGTCCGTCGACCATACGGGTGTGATTCCCGATCCAGTCCAAGTTATCTGTATAGTAATCCGTTTCATTTACGGAACCTGAGGGCAAAGGCTCTCGCTCAACAGTGGACGTAGTGATACTACCTGATCCACCGTTTCCGCCAGTTCCAAAGTTCCCTACTGTAGACAGCAGGCTGAACATGATGAACAGGAATATCATGACGGTGAAAATACTGCCGCAGCCCATAAATCCACAGCCACCGCCACCTCGAGGGTATCTCCTTCGCCTGCCTAAACCGCCAAACATCCAGATCGGTCCCATGCGAGGCCCGTAATGTCTGGGTCGCCTATTGTAGCCGCCCCCGAAACCGCCACCGAAGCCTCCACCGCCTCGACCACTGCCACCGAAGCTTCCGCCGCCTCTACCGGCTCCACTGCTGCGTCCGCCACCGCCTCGACCACCGCCGAAACCACCGCCACGTCCACCGCCACTGAAGCCTCCGCCGCCACCACGGCCGCCTCCTCTTCCCATATGTATCCTTCCCTTCTTCGTGCATTATGCTATCCAAAATCTAGCACAACCGGAAACCGTTGTCAATTTTTACCATTGATACGAAGTGCCTTCTGAAGGTAGAAACTACATATGTTGAAGCACTTATTAATGGAGCATGACATATTCGTTTAAGTTGAAAAAACGGATCAGAATTTACTCAAGCTATAATTAAAAGCACCATTTAGTCAACTTCCTTTAAAGGCGGATAAAAAAAGCCGACCCAAGAGAATCAAGTCTCTTAAGTCGGCTGAATAAAATTTTTTAAACGTCAGTCAGGTCTGTCTTAGGCTTCGTATAAAGCAGCGACTTGTTTCTGAGCGTCTTTATTTTCAAGGAATTCATCATAAGTGGTTTCCGCACGGTCGACGACGCCATTTGGTGTCAGTTCGATGATGCGGTTGGCTATTGTCTGAATGAACTGGTGGTCATGTGAACCGAACAAGACAGACCCTTTGAAATCGATCAGTCCGTTGTTCAGCGACGTGATGGATTCCAGATCAAGGTGGTTTGTCGGGTCATCAAGTACCAGAACGTTCGCTTTGCTCAGCATAAGCTTGGACAGCATGCAGCGAACTTTTTCTCCACCGGACAGCACGTTGACTTTTTTAAGCACTTCTTCACCGGAGAAGAGCATGCGTCCCAGGAAGCTGCGCAGGAATGTGTTGTCGTTTTCCTCTTTGGAAGCATACTGACGTAGCCAGTCAAGAATAGTCATTGAGCTGTTGTTGAACTCACTTGACGAATCTTTTGGCAGGTAGGCCTGTGAAGTCGTGATCCCCCACTGGAATGATCCAGTATCAGGCTCCATTTCACCCATAATGATTTTGAATAAAGTTGTAATGGCGACATCGTTACGGCTGACAAATGCCACTTTGTCGTCACGGCCCAGATTGAAGGAGATGTTACTTAAGACTTGTTTTCCGTCAATTGTTTTAGACAGATTTTCTACACGAAGCAAGTCGTTTCCGATTTCACGCTCAGGCTTGAATCCGACAAACGGATAGCGGCGTGAAGACGGCTGAATGTCATCCAGCGTAATTTTATCCAGCATTTTTTTACGAGAGGTTGCCTGCTTGGATTTCGATGCATTGGCACTGAATCGTGCAATAAAGGCTTCAAGTTCTTTAATTTTCTCTTCTTTTTTGCTGTTCTGATCAGCCTGCAGCTTGGCAGCCAGCTGGCTTGATTCAAGCCAGAAATCGTAGTTTCCGACGAAGAGCTTGATTTTACCGAAGTCGACATCGACCATATGCGTACAGACCTTGTTCAGGAAGTGACGGTCGTGGGAAACGACGATAACAGTATTTTCAAAATTGATCAGGAATTCTTCCAGCCAGATAATGGACTGTGTATCGAGTCCGTTTGTCGGCTCATCTAAAAGCAGGACATCGGGCTGACCGAACAGAGCTTGAGCCAGGAGGACTTTCACTTTCTGTCCAGCTGTCAGTTCGCTCATTTTCTGGCTATGCAGATTTTCAGGAATACCCAGCCCCTGCAGCAGAGTAGTGGCTTCAGGTTCAGCTTCCCACCCGTTCAGTTCAGCAAATTCGCCTTCAAGTTCAGCCACTTTAATGCCGTCTTCGTCAGAGAAGTCCGGCTTCATGTAGATGTCGTTCTTTTCCTGAATAATAGCATAGAGACGTTCGTGTCCCATGATGACGGTGTCGATGACCGTATAGTCTTCGTAATCAAAGTGATTCTGCTTCAGAACAGCCATACGCTGGTCACTTGGCATAGAAACGTCACCAGTCGATGGAGACACTTCTCCGGATAAGATTTTAAGGAATGTCGACTTACCGGCACCGTTCGCACCGATCACACCATAGCAATTGTCGTTTGTGAATTTTAAATTGACGTCTTCAAACAGTTTTCTATCTGAAAAACGCAAGCTTACATCTGTTACTGTAATCATTAAATATTTGCCTCGTTTCTTTTGTGCTCTATATTCTCAATTAGTCATTAGGTTTTATTATACTTACTTTTTAGAAAAATGCACTGGTTTAAGGGATTATTATTTTCTTTCTGAAGAAAAAAGACAAAGCGAGTTCAAATTCTTCCTATATCATGGTTCGTGAATTATAATAAATAACGTTCCAGATTTAGTACGAATTAGTAATAATGGCTGAATCTGATAAAATAAGCAGACAGGTCGATGAATTAGACACTTTGAGACTCCCACGGCTAAAGCCGCAAGCCCGAACCTTTCGGTTTGACGGGTGGGATTCTTGAGTGCTTGTACGAACGCAGTCCATTTCTGTTTTGTTCAAGCCTCAAGGTGAGGGCATCTCATTG
>NZ_BAAGIR010000031.1:0-21193 GCF_054658155.1 Alkalibacterium sp. m-11 | reverse complement strand
GCATACCAAATGAGAACGACATTTACCACTTCAAGCTATCGCTTGACCGAAATTCATCTCCCACTTTCACTGGTGCTTCGCACCCATACGCTTAGAAGTGGGAGACTTCTTTCGGAATTACGTTAAATTGTATCAATCTCTGCAAGATTATATCCAGGAAAGATACTTGTTCTATATCTAAGTGAGGGTCTTTTAAATTTTCTAACTGCTTTAAAACTGCTTCTTCTTGCTCTGCATCATCTAAGTAATAGTTAAGAGACGATCTGAATTCTTCATCAGGGTGAGATTCTAACCACAGTCTTCCAAGAGAATTATCCACCATGTATTCTACTATCCAACGGGGTGTAAACAACTGAGTAGCCGGACCAATTTCCTTTTTCCCAATTTTTTTATTTTTCTTCAGATTTTTAAAGACCTCATCTTTTTCTTCTGAAATATAAAACTGATACAGCCAGCCGGCAATTTCTACTTCTCTCCAGCTCTCTTCATCGACCATATTTACAAGGTCTCTAATGACACTGTTCTCATTCAGTAAATTATCCGGCAACAGTAAGGCCATGGCATCGGATATCGGTTCAAACACATTGGGTAAGATGTCACCCAATTTATTGCTTTGCTGGATAAGCAGATATTGGTACAGGTTATTCAGTTGATTCTCTTCTTTCAATTTGTAAACATGATCTTTTTTTAAATCCAGTTCATCGGTCAGATGCAATACGTCGGTCAGGGCATCTGGTTCTTTCTTCCCTTCTTTTTCAGAAGACAAAATGCGCATGCCGATAGGGAGGAAATTATTCACTTCCATATAGCGAAGCGCAACGAAGCGGTTGAACCAAGTGTAAGCCGCTTCGCTCATGACAGCTTCATACCCATCCAGAGCAATTTTGTTCTTCAAATGAGTATATAGCTTGCGCTCCCTGTCTCCCATAACCGTTCCGTTAATAATCAGGCCGTCCTCTAATTCTTGTAAAGGTGTAATAGATTCTTTAGTAATACCGAAACTGTATGCTTTTTGTCTGACCGCTTGTTCGATATCTCTGCGTGCTTTTGTCGCAAATTGTTTTAGCTGTGTTTTGTTCACCTTCATACTCCTTTACAGTAGTTTAATAATATCTGCATCGTCCAAATATGCGAGTAATTTATCGCGAAGATTATTCACATATTCGTTGATGTCGTCTTCCGAGCGTAGTTCAGTATAGGCAGTCGGATGAATATCTGCTTTATTGATGATGGCAGATTTTTCTTTTTTGATAGGTGCAACGGGTTTACTTGGTTCAACTTGTTTTGGACGATCAGTTGCTTTTTGTTTTGCCTCAGGTTGAACACTTACTTTGTTTTGCTCATCTTCTAACTGTTTCGCAATATCATTTTTCGCTTTTTCAATTTCTTTAAAAAATGAAACCTTCACAGTACTGCTTAAATCTTTTGCGGATTTCAAGTCTCTTACTGTGCCAGCTGAAGTTACTTCCTGTTCCATATGGCTGAATTGGAACTTCACTTTCCGGTAGATTTTCTGATAAGGGTCATGCCCATTCAGTTCTTCCAATTGTTTTAAAATGTCAGATTGGTCATGCTCGATTTCCTCGCTGATGGGTTTGGCCACATTTTCCAGTTCTTCAGTATATTCAGCATCGAAGCGACTGGTCCACTCATCTAGTTCATTCATTTTACGGTAAGGCTGAGGCATATCTATTATCGTTTTCATCTCATTATAGATGTGAGTGAGTTCGTCATTATCTATATAATTACGGTCTTTCTCAAAGCGATTGATCTGAGATTGCGCTTTGTCATAAATATCACGCTGATTTTTGAAGAATCCTCTAACGTCTTCCAGATCCAGGAAGTCGTCAATCAGGTCTTCACCGACATCGATAAAATGGGTAAGGAAATCACGTGAATCAGTAATTGTTACAAGGCGTTCGACCTGAGTCAGTGTCTCCTGGACTAATTGACGGTCTGGGTAGTGTTCTTCTCTATAGTGACCCAACAAAATGGATAATTCTTTTTCTTTAGTGCTTAATTTATCTGAAAGAATCGCCGACATTTCATCTTCTTTGTCACCAATTGATGTGATACCAAACAATTCGTTAGATACTGTCTTTACTTTTTTGATGAAGCTGGGATCCAGGGTTTCACGTTTAATCACCAGTATTTTGTCCTGAGTGGCTTTTCTAGTGACCTCTCGAACAAAAGCAGTATCATCTGGCGTCAGTTTACGACTATTTAATGTAAATTGAACTTTTTCCAGTTTGATCATTCGAATCAGACTAGCCAGAATATCCAGTTCTTTCCAGCCGTAAGGTTCTATAGTGAACCGTTGAACCAGTTCCAGTAATGTGATGGTCTTGTTCAATTCATTTTGCATATTCAGGTAACTTTCAATTTCTTGAGTGGCCTCTGAGTTTTCATCTTCATAATCTTCGAGCATCGAGATATTCTGATTTGTACATAAACGTTCCAGTTCATGACGGTCGTAGTTTTTCTCTATATACATTAGTTTAGGATAGATTGTAGAAACGAGCATCTGTAATCCCTGACTGATGCGCTGTTCAGGCGATCCACTAGTTTGAACGACCGATCCATTGACAATGATATCCGCTTCATTTACGGCCTCTTTCAATCTGATCAGCGATACTTTTTCCAGCTGGCTTCGCTCGGCAGCTTTACGGCTTCGAATGCTGTCTTGAACAGGTGTCAGTGACTGTGTACTTTGATTTCTTAAGTACTGATTGATTTTCATCCACTGTTTGATTTCTTTAAACGTTTCTTCTTCTGGTAAACGAACGATTATTTTGTCTGATTCACGTTGGGATAAGGCTAAGACAGCTGAATCATCATAATATTCGGAGTAAGACGTAATAAAGCGGACACCTAATGATATGGACGCATTTTTAATCGGACGATCATCGATCCATTGAGACAAGTCCATCAAATAAGACACACCAGGGCGATCAGCAAACGGTTTATAGTCGAATTTTTTCAAATCCAATACTTCATTGCTTAATCGTCTTCCGGCATCCATGATATACTCTGAAGTGGGAATCGAGATGTTTTCAATTTCACGATTGATATCCTGTTCTTCATTGGTCAGGAACAGATATTTATTCCCTATACGCTGGATCAGAAACTCGTCTTCCAATAAATCCAGTGATCGTTTGATTTTCTTATTCAATGCAATGAGATCTTCGTCAATAGATGAAATCATCAGTGTAGTCAAGTTCTTAATGGTGCCCGGCATTTCATCGACATAGCGAACCAGAAATAACAGTTTCAAGACAGCAACATCAAAGTCACCAATGCTGTCATTTTGATCGGCTTTAATAATCGTTGAGCGAACGGAATGTTCCAATGCCTGTTCGATGTTATCGTAAAAGACATAAAACGGGACAAGAGTATTCAGGTCCTGATCTTTATACATAATAGTCGCCTGTTGAATAGACTCAAGAAGGTTACGTTCACCATCCGATAAATGTTTCCCAGCAGAGCCATGCTCTCTTATACCCGTAAATACTTTTTGAAGAAGATTAAACTGATACGGCACAAACGGATAGACTTTAGAGAAGTCATCGCTGTTCTGGTAGAAACGCATCGTAGCAGCATCTTCAAACTCCAGCTTGTTTTTCAGCACGATTTCATTTTCAGTGTAAATAGATAATAGTTTGGAATGAGCTTCAGCTTTTTTCTCCAATAATCTGATTTTAATGACTTCGTCTGCATTGGCACTACTTAAGCTGACACGTGTATTAAAACGTCCTTGTATTTTAGAAAAGTCAGTGGAAGACATCTCTTCACTTAGACTGTTGATGTCCTGCTGTGAAGTGACTAGTACCCATACTTTTCCATGACAGTATTTGCCTAAATCTTCAACGACAGTCTGAAGATTCAGCATCAGCTCTGTGTTGTCAGCAATATACTGGCCAACTTCATCCACTGAAAAAATCAGACGGTAGTTGTCTTCTTTTGTGGACACATACTCTTTGATCCGTTCAGCAAAACGTTCAACTGAAATAGAATAACTTTTTTCTCCATTATCAAGCCAGCGTTCAGCACTTTCTTCTGAACTGTCCATTGCTTTAGCTAATGCTGTAACGGTTTCGTCGAAATGATAAAAGATTGACTCTCGCTCTGTTTGCCAGTCCATCCCCGTCTCTTCTTCAAAATAAGCTTTGAAATCTTCATATTGTCCTTTTTTGTCGAGTGTTTCTTCCAACTCTGCTAACCAGGGAATGCTGGCTGAATAGCCGCGCATTTCGTTAAATACTTTGTTGAACACTTTGACGATAGCTGTCTTGTTTTGTTTGCTGTCTGAATCCGCCTTGGAATCGATGTTGAACAAGACAACTTCACTAGGATAACGAGTCGAATTTTCCATTTGCTTATGTAATTCTTGCCCATTCACTTTTTCCTTGAAGAAATCGACAGGTCGTTTGCCGTCAGCTTCTATATCTGACTGCAGAAGATAAGACAAAATTTTTAGAAAGTGTGATTTGCCGGATCCGAAAAATCCTGATATCCATACACCTACTCGGTCTGTTGGCTGATTATAGGCTTTGTTATATGCAGTATAAAAGGTCTCAAAATGACGCTTTAGTTCATCAGTAACTACATATTCTTCCAGTTCTTTCTTCATGACGGCTTTATCCTGTTGTCCAATTTTAATGACTCCTTGGATATCACGCGTAATGTCTTTTTTAAATAGCTGTTCTATGTTCATCGTATTTTCCTCCCTTGAGCTTAATTTCCTATCAGTTTAAATGCTCTATAATAATTATCGTCTAAAAATCGTGAGAAAAGCCTCAAACTGCCATTTTCATATCGCCCAGGATAAAATAGGATAAGTGGTTTCTTCTCCACAACAGTCTGCAGGTTATTGAGGACTGTATGAGAACGGATAACTGGATAGGCTTTACCGACACCAGTCAAGAAAATCATTGCATCCTCATCCATATGTTCCTTAATATAACTAACGATCCAGTCGTCGTTAGTCGCTAATCTCAGTGCTTTTTTCATTTTGTCATACAAAAATTCACTGCCCTTTTTCTCTTCCATCTTGAAGTTTTTGTCCATATATCCTCTTTGACGGAAAAATTCTAAAACGACCTCATACAAATCAAATTCCTGAACTGTGACTTCATTATTTTCCGAATGAATGTGTTTTTTTAAATAAGGAAGAGCTTCCCTCACAGCCAGTTCATCCTCCGGTTCGTAATCAAAGATATAGAAGCCAACCTCATTTCCTAAGCCTTTGTTGGTCATGAACTTAGGATCAGCTAACTTCTGATTTAATTCTTCCAGCCTTACAGAAATTGGCCTCACTGTAATACCTCCCCTAGCAATACTTCTACAAGCAGTTTTTCTTTGTGGTTTATTAAATAGCGTTCGACATCTGGGGCAATAATAGGACGGTGCAGAAATACCTTTTCATCTCCACTATCGGCATAATCGGCGTCCACTAATGTCTGGTGATAAGCGTTAGTTAATCGCTCACAGGTTATCTCTTTCCACTTTTTAACTGTGTCATTTTGTTCCGCTTTTTTATCAAAAAAAGTCAGAGTGTCCTGTCTGTGTACAACATAATCAAGTGTCAACCACTTGTCAAATACAACTTCTCTCATCCACTCATAAAAAAGCTGATCTTTGCTTAAAATACCATAAAGCAGAATAAGCTTGCTCGTCTGTGAATCACTGCTTAGAAAACTTTGAAATAAATCATCATCCAAATAAGCTAGTCGTTTTTTAATTTCATGATAAAACCTATTTCGTCTATCTATACTTTGCAAGCCTAACAAGTTGTCATCTACAACTTGTTTTTTTATCTTATCATCTTCCAATCCTTCCTCAATTAAAGAAGCAATCAGTTTAGTTTCTCGATACAAGAATGGTCGAGTATTCAAAGTAGTTGTGTACTTTTGTGTCATTACCTTTCGCCCTTTTCTAAAAGACTTTAATACTACTAAGTATAACACTTTAGGTAATGTTCATGAAGAGAAGAATTAAAGTCTAGCTTCAATTTCTGTAGTTTTTGTAAGTATGTTTAAATACTGTTATATACCAAGCTTTTTTTTGTTATAATTGATCAAACACATTTAGGAGGTTGAGTATGAAAGAGAATTTTCATGTTCACAACTACTCATTAAATAATTTACTTAATTATGTGGAAACAGATACAATAGCGGTTCCCGAAATACAACGCCCATTTGTGTGGAAAGCTAAACAAGTGAGAGATCTTATTGATTCATTGTATAATGGGTACCCTATTGGCTACTTAATTACATGGTCAAAACCTAATGTTAGGACACGCCATGGTCAAGTATCAAGTGGTCATCAATTACTGATAGATGGTCAGCAAAGGATTACTGCTTTAATGGCCGCTGTAATGGGGAGAGAAGTAATCAATAAGAAATATCAAGAAAAACGAATTAAGATAGCATTCAATCCATTAGCTGAAGATGATGAAGAAGCTTTTGCAGTTCAAACTCCTGCCCATGTTAAAAGTTCCAATTGGATACCTGACATTTCTGTTTTAATGAATGGGAGTTTTGACCCCTATATCTTTATTCCAGAATACTGTGAAAAAAATAGCGGCATATCTCCACAGGAAGTGTCACCAAAGATTCAGCAGCTAATCAATATCAAAAATATTCAAGTTGGAATTATCCAGTTATCGAACGAGTTAGAAATTGAAGAAGTAACAGAGATTTTTATTAGAATCAACTCTAAAGGGACTACGCTTAACCAAGCGGATTTTGCTATGTCAAAAATCTCTTCTGAAGATAAACTTAATGGTGCTATAATTCGTAACGCCATTGATTATTTCTGTCATGCTTTTGAAGATTCTTCTTTCTATAAGTACATCACAAGTAAAGATAAGAAATTCTCCAGTTCAGAATATTCTCGTTATGTAAAGTGGGTATCAGACAAAAGTAATAATCATATTTATACTCCAAACTACAGTGACATATTACGAGTTTCATTCATGTCTCAATTTAAAAAAGCTAAACTTTCAGATTTAGTCAGTCTTCTTTCGGGTAGAGACTTCAAGCATAGGACTTTCTTAGAAGAAATTGCAGAAGACAGTTTTAAAAAACTTGAACTGGCACTGCATAACACAATGAATGAACACAATTTTAAAAGCTTTGAATTGACTTTACAATCTGCAGGATTCGTAAATAGTAAATTGACTAACTCACAATTGACATTAAATTTTTCCTATGCACTTTACTTAATTTTAAAAAAAGACTCTTCTATGAACAAAATGGAAATTACTAATTTTATTCAGAAATGGTATGTTCTTACTACCCTTACAAGTCGCTATATTGGTTCGCCAGAAACTACGATGAATAGAGACTTACGTTTAATTCAAGAAAGAGGATTTATAGAATTTTTCAAAGAAGTTGAAAGCGCAGAGCTTTCTGATACTTTTTGGGATGTTGGGTTAGTTCAAAACATGGAAACTAATTCAGCAAATAGCCCCTACTTTAATGTTTATAAAGCAGCAATGATACGCTCTAATAGTCAAGGGTTCCTAACAAAAGGAGTCAACACTAAAGATTTACTTGATATTATTGGAGATATTCATCACATTTTTCCAAAAAATTACTTACAGAAGAATGGATTTGATAATAGAAATGAGTATAATCAAATAGCTAATTATACTTTTCTATTTAGAGAAGCTAACATTCAAATTGGAAATAAATCTCCTAATGAATATATGAGAACAATTATAAATCAGATAAGTTCTAAAGAAACTGTTATTGGTGATATCATTGAAGAAAGTGATTTAAGAATAAATTTGGATCAGAACAGTATTCCGCAGGACCTACATGCTATGGATGCTACAGATTATCTAGAATTTCTAAAAATTCGCCGAAAATTGATGGCTGAAAAAATTAAGGAGTATTATTATTCTCTTTAGATAACCATCTTAATCAGGTAATATTACCTATATTGAATAATATCGAATTAAATACTAAAAGCAGTCTATATCTGATAATTTTAGATATAGACTGCTTTTATATGCATAGATATTGAATTCTGCTTTCTATAATCATAGTATTAAATAACTATATAAGAATTCGATGTAGTGATTAAGATTGAAGATCTGATAATGATACTAGTAGAAACCTACTTCCTTTCTTAATGAATGTCACTCCTGTATTTTGATTATTAGTGTTTATAGCAAACTTAAACAATAGTTGAAATAATCTAATTTGCTTATGCAAGTCTATTATATCTGCTCCTCGGTATCCACCTTCGAATTGTCCAGTGTAGATTTGTTTTGACGCTTCTGAACGAATGACTCCATCCCTTCATCTTTTAGGAACTGACTGAATGGTACAAGTTCCTCTGCTTCGTACCGTTCTTTAAATGCTCGAATCTCTTCTTCTGAATATAAGGCTGGATCTAATTCCAGTGCTTCAGCCGGTATCGGACGATCATCAGTGATTTTTACATTAATGACTACTGTCTTTCCGGATTTCTCTAAATCAACAGCTTTCTGGAAGACGTCATGCAGGTCGCTGATTTCACTGACCGTCAGTCCAACAGCGCCTTGAGCTTCGGCTATCTTAGCGTAGTCCACTGACTGGAAATCGACGCCGTAATAATAGTGATTAGTGTCCTCCTGCTCGGCTTTGATGAAGGCATACTCCTCATTTGAGAATACGACATGGATGCTTGGCAAATTGTACTGAACACACGTGACGATATCCTGCATCACCATTGAAAATGCCCCATCTCCTGTCAGATCCCACACCTGTCTGTCAGGGAAGGATTTCTTGGCGGAAATGGCACCGGGAAGTCCATTACCCATTGTCGCAAACACACCTGATGTGCGCCACATGTTCTTAGGTGACATCTTCAAGTGACGCACGGATGTCTGGGTGGTATTCCCAACGTCAATGGAATAGATGGCGTCGTCGTCCGATACCTGGTGGATGGCCTGGTAAGCCTGATAAATCTGCAGCTTTCCATCCTTTTTGTTTTCCAGCTTGTCGATATAAGCAGACCAGTTCTTGATGTTATTCAGGTTGGCACGGTACCAGGCGCTTTCCGTTTTTTCGGAAATCTTTTCAGTGATCGAACGGATGACTGACCCGGCATCGCCTAATATGGCAACGTCGACTGGGTGCCTCTTCCCTAGTTTGTAAGGATCGATATCGATCTGAATGAATTTGTCGACGTTGTCGAACACACCAGTCACTTCTGTGAAGGGATAATTGCTGCCAGCGAACAAGACGACGTCCGCTTCGTCGAACACTTCTACTGCCGGTTTTCTGGAGACCCTGTTGGCTGAGCCTAACAGTGCTTCGAAATCATGCGGGAAGGTGTCATAATTGATTCCTGTTACCGCAACGGGTGCCTTCAGTTTGCGGGACAGAGCCATGACGGCGTCACCGTTTCCACGAGTGCCGATTCCAGCATAAATGACCGGCCGCTTCGCATTTTCCAGTATTCTTGCCGCTTCTTCAATATCCGTCTCTTCAGGAATCGGATAAGGCGGTGTCCGGTGGGCATTTGCAGAAGAATACCAGCCTTCCCGGTCGATTTCTTCCCAGCCGTAACTCACGGGTACTTCGACTGCCGCCACGCCTTTACGGGTAATGGCTGTACGTATCGCTTCGTCGATAATTTTCGGCAGCTGTTCCGGATAGGCCACACGTCGATTATAGATAGCCACGTCTGCGAACACTGGGTTGTGGTTCATTTCCTGAAAGGCATCCATGTTGATTTCATTTTCAGCCCGCTGTCCTATGATAGCAAGCATGGGCACGCCGTCTTCTCTAGCATCATAGAGCCCGTTCATCAGATGCGTTGCACCCGGTCCACCTGACCCTAATGCGACACCGATCTCTCCACTGAATTTATACTGCATCGAAGCAGCCAGTGCACCGACTTCTTCGTGACGTACCTGAATGAAATCAATAGCCGTCTCTTCATGTTTCAGTGCGTCCATCCACGAGTTCAGCGATCCGGCGGGTAAGCCATAGATCTGCTTGACACCCCAGCTTTCCAGCACCTTGACTGCGGCAACTCCTGCTTCTATTTTATCTGTATTATTAGTCATCAGTCGATCATCCTCCTGTGATTGGTAAATACCTCTACTTTCAATTATACTCCACTTGTTTGTATATCAAGACTACTATGCATAGCGAGGAGAATACGATGTAAAAATCACTAATATTGTCCACTTAAACACTTTTTATGGTCTGTTATGATTGCGCTGTCAGGACTATAATAAGGCATAATGACTAGGAGGAATGTAAATGGCAACAGTGTATCATGTTTCTAAACAAGGATCAGATAGCGCAAAAGGCTCAGAAGCGGAACCGTTTCTGACTATAAACAAGGCAGCATCAGTAGCGATTGCCGGCGACACCGTTATCGTACATGAAGGCGAATACCGTGAATGGGTCAAGCCCCAGCATCCCGGATTAAGCAACCACAGGCGTATCACCTATCAGGCAGCTGAAGGGGAAAAAGTCGTCATCAAAGGATCTGAACAGATCACCAGCTGGAAAAAAACTGAAGGAACCGTCTGGAAAGCCGTTCTTCCAAATGAATTCTTTGGTGACTACAATCCGTTCAAGGAAGAAATTTACGGCGACTGGGTAGTCGACAACCCCGGCCGTCACTTAGGTGAAGTCTATGTTAACGGGAAAGCTTTTTATGAAACAGTCTCATTAGACGATATTAAAGATCCGGTCGTCCCTTCTGAAGTGGTGGATCACTGGACGCGTACCACTGTTCCGGTTCATGACAAGGATCAGATGAAATATGTCTGGTACGGCGATGTCGGTGAAACGGAAACGACTGTCTATGCAAACTTCCACGACTTTGATCCGAACGAGGAACTGACAGAAATCAACGTCCGTAAGAGCTGCTTCTTCCCTGACAAGACGGGTATGGACTATATCACCGTCAGAGGATTTGAAATGGCCCAGGCAGCGACACCTTGGACGCCACCGACTGCTGACCAGCCGGGACTGATCGGTCCGCACTGGAGCAAAGGCTGGATCATTGAAAACAATATCATACACGATGCGAAATGCAGCGCGATTAGTTTAGGTAAAGACAATACGACTGGTGACAACCACTACACCAAGCGTCAGGACAAACCGGGCTACCACTATCAGATCGAAACTGTATTTGAAGCTCACAAAAAAGGCTGGAGCAAGGAAACTGTCGGTTCACACATTGTCCGTCACAATACGATCTATGACTGCGGACAGAATGGTGTAGTCGGTCACCTTGGCTGTATTTTCAGTGAAATTTATGACAACCATATCTATAACATTGCGGTCAAGCGTCAGTTCTGGGGTCATGAAATTGCCGGCATCAAGCTGCATGCGGCGATCGATACACAGATCCACAACAACCGCATCCATGACTGCTCACTGGGCATATGGCTGGACTGGCAGCTTCAGGGAACACGAGTCAGCCGCAACATCTTCTACCGCAATAACCGAGACATCTTTGTAGAAGTCAGCAGCGGACCGTTCCTGATCGACCATAATATCCTGACTGCCGACTATGCTCTGGACAACCACGCGCAAGGCGGAGCTTACGTGAACAACATTGTCAGAGGACATATGGAACACCGCAAAATGCTGGACCGCTCTACTCCTTATCATGTGGCTCACAGCACAGATCTTAAAGGAATGGCTCCGGTTTACGGTGGAGACGACCGCTGGTTCAATAACATCTTCATCGGAGACGAAGGACTTGAAGAAGTCGGTACAGCTCACTACAAAGGCTATACGACGTCACTTGAGGAATTCATTTATGATGTACATCACCAGCCTGGCAGTGACCACGAAGCATTTAATGTCGTTGAACAGCCGGTCTACATCAATCAGAATGTTTACCTGAACGGTGCTGAACCGTTTGAACGTGAAGAAAACAACCTGGTATCCGGTCATAACCCAGACATCAAGATCAGTGAAGAAGGCAATGAGGTCTACCTTGAAATCGATCTGCCTGAAGGATTTGAGAATCTGCTTGGCGGCGTTCACTCCACTCAGACACTTGAACGTGTCCGTCTGGCTGACGCTGAATACGAAAATCCGGACGGAAGCGACGTCATCATCAACACTGACCTATTAGGCAAGGTCAAAGACGGCGATTCTGTACTGGGCCCAATCTCAGAACTGAAAAGCGGACATAACCGCGTTAAGATCTGGGGCTAAATTGAATAGAAAAGTTTCACGCGCCGTTCAGCCTTGACAAGAAAATAGGAAATTTACCCCGAATGAGCATACTGCGCAATGGGTAAATTTATCTTTTTCTCGAAAGGCTGGCACGTGAAACTAGACAACAATTTAGCTACAAAAAAGAGCATCAGTCCAAGTCGACTGGTGCTCTTTCCTTCATCTATGTGTCTTCACGACTTATTCATTCGTCTGTTCCGCATCTCTTTATCCAGTGCTTTATGCGCTCTTTTCGACCCGCGCTCCAGGTCTCTTTCCCGTTTTCTGACGTGGTAGTCGGTGAACAGGCCGTCCAAGTCGTACCCGTCCGGATAAAGTTGACTGGCTCGAGCGTTCAGTGTTACACGTTTACGCCTGACCTCATGGATCTCGTCTTCCACAAACACTTGAAGTGTCTGCTCTCCCTCGTCTGAATACACGAGCCCGATGGTGTCCCGGTCTGTCAGGAGCACACGGTCCCCTTTCTGAAAGCGCAGCGATGGTTCCAGTCTAGCTGAACCTGTTTGCTTCTGGCTGGCTGGTTTGAAAGACTGTTTCTCAGTAGAGTAGGATTTGTTCTGAATATATAGAGCCGCCTTATTGATCAGCTTGTCCGGCATGGCCATTTTTCTGGCGATCCATAAAGCCTGGCTCTCCCCCACTTCCCCTACTCTTAAAATATATTTAGGCGTCAGAGTCTCCCTGTCGAAGGCCATAGCGGCGGGAAGGATGTCTTCATGATCGGTTGCGAACTGCTTGATCTCCCCGTAATGGGTCGTCGTTACAACCAGTGCTCCTTGCTTGTACAAGGTCTCCATAATCGCGATTGCCAGAGAAGCTCCTTCATTTGGTTCAGTCCCACTGCCCAGTTCATCTAACAGGACCAGGGTATGACGCCCGACCTTTGTCATGATCTCCGAAATGTTTTTCATGTGACCGGAAAAGGTGCTTAAGGCATTTTCGATTGCCTGTCGATCTCCGATATCAACGAATATCTCGTTCATTACAGCGATCTCTGTTCCTTCTGCTGCAGGAATCTGCAGGCCGAACATCGTCATAAGAGTCAGGAGGCCGACTGTTTTTAATACGACAGTCTTGCCCCCGGCGTTGGCACCAGTAATGACCAGTCCACGGTATGTCGTGCCCAGTTCAAAATCCAGCGGCACACTCTCTCCTTTGATTAATGGATGACGACCTTTTCTGATCATGATTCGTTCCTCTTTGTTCACGCTAGGGGTTATACCGTCAATCGATCGGCTATATTTTGCCCTTGCGAATAGTGTATCAAGAAGTGTGACCAGTTCAATTGCTTCATTGATGGCTTGTTCAGCCTCAAAGAGGGTTCCGGTCAGCTCAGCAAGGATCTGATACTCCTCCGCCTGCTCTTGAGCCTTAAGCAATGCAATCTGTTCATTCAGTTTGGTCACTGCAGACGGCTCAATATAAACGGTCGTCCCTTTGCTTGACTGATCCACGATATTTCCTGAAATCTTGTTCTTATAAGATGATTTAACTGGAATCGTGTAGTGTCCATTTTTATTGACAATCAGACTGTCCTGGATCATCGACCGATTCGTTGAACTCGAAAGGAACTTGGTCAGTCTCGTTTCAATTTCTTTTTCTTTGTCACTGATGTGCTTTCTGATCTTCTTCAGATTGCCTGAAGCATCATCGGCAATGCTCTGATGATGAATCTTCTGATAGATTGTGTCTTCGATTCGCTTGAAGCTGGTCAGCCCTTTGGAGTAGCTGTATAGCAGCGGAGTCTGGTACTGATTTTTTTCAAAGAAAGTCTGGATCATCCGGTTACTTCTGAGGAAATCCGCGACCTCTGTCAGTTCTTCAGGTGTCAGGAGCATGCCTTTCGTCACATGGTCCATCAGCCGCTTGATCTGAGTCAGCCCCATGAACGGCACGTGCTGGCCGCTGTCGATGATGAGCCGTGCCTCAGTGGTTTCCTGGAGCTTCGTTTCTACTGTCTGAAGGGTTGTGTCAGGAGTAGTGTTGTCTATAATTGCCTTGGTATAATCACCGATGGCATAGGTTTTAACCTCTTGTCTAATCTGGTTGAACTGGAGGTTTGTCAGTGTTTTATTGTCGATCATTCTTCTCTTCCTTTCGTGAAAGAGATACCTGTACAGGAAATAATAAGATCGCTGAATATTATATTTGGGTACACAAAAAGACGACAGCAGTCATACTATCGTCTTAGAATTGATATTCTATAGGGTTCGACAGGTATCACTTAATAAGCATGCCAAATAAACCTTAATGGTACGGGTTTTTCTGGCTATTCAACTTACTGGGTTAGATACCTTTTACACTCACAAAATTATCTCCGTTCAACTGGATCTTAGTTATTTCCATCTGTACTATAGCAAGCACGGTCTGATCTGTCAATATTTTACGTAAAAACATATGCTGCTCCTTAATTAATATTATAATTTCTCAGATTAAAATTATAAAAAAATAATAATAAGGACGTATGTTTCTGTTTATTTTGAAATATCATAAACGACCTGATACTTTTATTGATTCATATAATCCCCATTTTTGTGAATAATTTATGTACAAAAACGATGGAGTTTAAGCTCCATCATCTGAGTATTATTTATAAATAGTTCAGTCTCTTTCAAACGCACCCTGGTCGAAATAAGGAGTGAACAGCTCTACGAGGTCGTCATATAAAGCCGGAAAGTCATTGGACCCGACAGATTTCACACTTTCCCTGTCATCGAAGATCAGTCTGAGTTCCCACTTCGTTCCGTCAAGAATAGCAGAGTCATTGTATTCATCTTTCCAGTCGAGTACGAACAAATAATAAAACAGAGTCTTCTTGATAGTCATCCATTCACTTAACATGATCCTGAAGCGCACGGTTCCTCCGTCTGTTTTGCTGAAAGGTGGTGAAACAGTCAAGTCTGCATAGCCGTCCCTATCTTCTATTCTAATGGACTGGTAACCGGAGAAAAAGCCACCATGAGAAAAAAAGACTTCGTCACAATGCAGTTCCGGACTGTCCTTAGCCCCACCAAAAGACTGGCCACACACCTGGCAGATATATTTACTGGCAGCTTGCGTTTCTCCACTATTTTCTTCCGCTTCCGCTTGTCCGCAATATGGGCAGTGTTTATCTGACATGGGTCGTCACCTTACTTTCCTATTATTTACAAAGATCGCTTACTGAATCTAAGCAAACGGGAATAATTAATCGTACAGCTCAATCAGCTCACCGCTCGTAAGATTATAACTCATGACGGTATTATCTGAATAGTCATTTACCAGTGTAAACAAGAGGTGATCTTCAATAATCGTCAGGTTATGAATATTTCCATAGGGATGGATCCGGGTTTTAGTTCCTCCATCATGATCTGATATAAAGAGTCCACGATCCACATTTGAATAGACGTGGCTGTTCTGTACATAAATAAATGCATCGTCAGTCAAGGTATATCTGTCGATAGGACGCTCAAGTACTCGGGTCCGTACACGACGAGTTGAGGAATGAACGGACTGCTTCGTCAGATAGCCTTCGGAATCGATGTAGTAGTAATGATCATTAAACCGCAGAAGATTGGAAGCATATTCTTCAATAATTGTTTCACTCTCGCTGCCGTCAAGGCTGAATCGCATGACCTGGTCAAAAGTACTGACTAGCAGTTCATCTTCATAGACGGTCAGATCCATAGCTTCAATATCGGCTATGCGCTTAAGATCCTGTCCATTCAAAGTCATACTAAATAAGTTATTATTCCCGGAGTAATCAATAAAATACAGGCGGCCATTCATCACGTTCAAATTCATGGCATATCCGATATCATATAAAGTTTCCCGGTCCGATCCGTCCAGACGCACTCTTCTAATTTCATGTCCAGCTGTGTAATACAACCAGTCTCCAGCAATATTCAAATCAGATAATGTGACCGATTCTTCAGAGGCATTTAATAAACGTTCAAATTCAAGGTCCTGACTGGTTCTGATCAGTGACTGATAATTATGAATATAGAAGATATCCTCTTCATGTTCCACCGCCACTCCCTGATTGTTGATGTTCTGAGGCGTACTGCCTGCCCCCTCGTGCTCGAAAACTTCAGCCAGGTTATTATCGGCCTATACGTTGTGCCGAAGCATATTGATGTTGAACATCAGCCTGGATTCGCTCAAAAAAGGGAAAGAAACGACGGTGAAGACAACAACTTTCCAAATCATTGAGGTCCATCCGTGTTTGCTTTCATCTTTAGTTCCAGTAACCGATTGTTCAATCATTTCCACATATTTCAATGGACCGGTTAATTTAATTCGCCTGTCATTATACGAGATCGTTACCTTGTCATTAATCATAAATCTGAAGGGTGAATCAAATCTAGGTCGGACAACCAACGTATTGTCGTGCCGGTCAAACTCTTCCCATTCCCCATTTCTTATGTAGTTGTCAAGGTTCTCTCTATTACTCAGTGATATGTACTGGTCTATCTGTTTATAGTTATCATGAAGTAATTTGACGCATAGTGCAAGATAACTGATTGATGTGGCTAATGTCATCGGTAAAGTGCTGTTGAAAAGACCTTGAAACGCTAGATTGATTAGAAAATACCCCGGCAGAAACAGAAACAGCCCTGCTCTTATGGCCAGGTTTAAGAAATTAATCGTTTTATCAACTTTAGACATGACCTGTATCCCTCCTTCTAAAAAAAACTGATATATAAATGCTTATTAATTTCATTCATTATATCAGAAGGCGCTCTTATGTTAAATGGGGCTGAAGGACTAAATGAAGGTTTGGAAGAAAATCTTGTCGCTAATTGTAGTTCCTCAGACATAGTAAGTTTAGTTAAGATTTCCTCTATACTCTGAAGTGGATTCTGGTAGGTATAGACTGTAGTTCAAAACCTAAATGTCCATCTGAACTTCACTGCATCTTTGAACAATGCAATTCAGACAGACTGAATGTAATCGAAGTGCATTATAAGAGCTGCAGAATGTAGTTTAGAAACGTTTTGCTAACTGAACTTTATTACGCTCGATCCCCTTCTAAAATCTGCACTGAAACATATTAAAAACAAAAAAAGCTCACCAGCAGCCTGGCAAGCCCGGTATTTCTATTCGTGATCAGTCAGTAATAAGATAACTGGTAAACTCCTGGTACGATCGAGCTGATAACAGCCGATGGATCAAGGCGGAGTCATTAACGATGCGTCCCAGTATATCATACAAGTCCTGAAGGTTCTCCTGGCTGTCTTTCTTGACGTTCAAAAGGCAGACAAACTGTATTTTCCGTTCGCCCCAGTCGATCGGCCGCTTTAAAGTGCAGATTGTCAGGAAAGTCTGTTTTGACTGTGGCGAAATCGGGTGCGGCACAGCGATCAGATTTCCATATGCCGTCGGTGCGATTTCCTCACGATCATAAATCAGCTGCTTGTAATGATCAGGCAGACTGTCGACTTGAGAAGCGTGTGCTGCCAGAAAATCGATGACCTCTTTTTGAGAGTTGAGCGACTTATTTAGAAAAACATTACGCTCAGGCAGATAGTCCAGTACTTTATCTTTATTGGAAGAAACGAACTGGTCAATCCTGATGAGATCCTTACTTCCAAGAATCGCGTTTACTTCGATGACCGGCACAGGAAGTGTCTCTTTGATTGGTACCGAACTGATAATGAAATCTGTGTCCTCAAACGGGATGTCCTTGACCTTATAAAACTCAGTCACTCCAAGAACTTTGATCAACGATCGGAACTCTGCTTCCACCCGGTATCGGATCAACTGTGCGCTGCCGACACCGGAAGCACAGACAATATAACAGGTTTTCGGCCGGTTCTGGACTTTCTTCCGTTCTATCGCTGCGCCTATGTGCAGGGCGATATAGGCGACTTCATTTTCATCGATCGACACTCCTAATTCTTCGTTAAGGGCTAGAGAAGCGATGATGCCCGCTTCAAATGCCAGCGGATAATTATTCTTGATGTCTTCCAGCATAGGGTTTCTAATGTTCATATTGAATTTGTAGCGGTTCATGGCCGGTTTCAGATGAAGCCCAAGTCCCAGTTTAAGTTCCTCGTCTTCACTGATCCCAAGTGCATAGCGGTCTTCAACAGCATGGAGCATTTTCTCGGTCAGGCTAATGATCGTTTCATCCATGATTTGCTGGACATCATTTGTAAGAAGTTGGTTTTCTGTGACCAGTTTTGTTCCCAACAAATGTATCGCAATATAAATAATTTCAACTTTCGGAAAATCCACTCCTAAAGTCTCTTCGATTTTACCGATCAGCTGCTTAGCTACAGTAAATTCCTTTTTCATTTCGATGTCCTGAATTTCCTGCTGAACAAGGGCCACATGATGGCCTTCTATGATCCGCTTATAAGCGATACTGATATGAACGAACAGATTATTGATCGCAATGTCTGACAGTGTGATCTGATTTTCTCTCAGTTCATCCAGCAGAACGACCCATACCTCGTTCAGCTTATCATTGGACAAGCCAACGATCTGTGCCAGCTGATCCATCCAGATCAGATCTGGAGATGAGCTGTTCCTGTTGAACAGATACTCGGACATCGCAAAGCGGCGATTCAGCTCCGATCCTGTGAGAATCATGCCGTAGTTGGGCTTACTGTCAATCTGAAGATCATGTTTCTCGAAAATGCTGCGCAGGATTTTCAAGTCGCTTTGAAGCGTTGATTTTGATACATGCATTTCTTCTGCAAGATCATCTGCTTTGATATACGATTCAGACAACAGCAGGCGTTTCAACATATAGTAGATCCGGCTGTCGGGTGTCGTCGGGATCGATTCTTCTGAAGCGTCTGACTGAATCAGCTCGTTTAAAAATGATCGGAACGATGCACTGTCTTCAATGATCAGATTATACCCTCTGCCACGTTTGGCTATAATTTCTGCCCCGTGACCGGCCAGCTCATCATTCAACGCTTTAATGTCTTCTCTGATTGTGCGAGACGTCACTTCCAGCTTGCTTGCTAGATAACTGCCGGTCAGTGGACGGTCGGATCCCATCAGCTCTTTCAATATGCGATCGGCGCGTGATTCCAATGGTTTCACTCCTTTCATTCGTAGTTTTAAATAATGATTTGCATATACACACAAAAGCGCAGCAATCTCCATCGCTACGCTTGGTGTGTGAGTTAGGCGTTAAATCCGTTCTGTATTGATACGTCTGCAAACCAGTACGCACTCTTCTTGGCTGTGCGCTCCCCTGTTTCAAGATCGACAGAGTAAAATCCATATCTGTTCTTATAAGCGTTCATCCATGACCAGTTATCCATAAAGGTCCATAAATGATAGCCTTTCACATTACAACCTTCTTGAGAAGCTTTGTGTAGCCATTTCAGGTGGCCACTGATAAAGTCAATACGGTAATCGTCTTCGATACGACCGTCTTTAAGGAAACGGTCTTCATCTTGAACACCCATCCCGTTTTCAGAAATGAACGATTCAATGTTTCCATAATTATCCCTTAGATTAATCATTATATCATAAATACCTTTTTCGTAAATCTCCCATCCTCTATACGGATTCATTTTTCGGCCGGGCATCTCATAGTTATCGAAGAACCAGTCCGGCATGAAAGGTGAATAGGGATTAGGCAGGTGATCTTTGGCTTTTACACGGCGCGGCTGATAGTAATTTACACCCAGCAGGTCAACAATATTGTTTTTAAGCAAGTCCTTGTCTTCAGGCTGAGTCTCAGGAAGATGACCGTGTTCTTCAAGCAGACTGATCAGGTCTTCCGGGTATTCCCCTTTAACAGCCGGATCAAGGAGACTTCTATTGAAGAACAGGTCACAGATGTGAGAAGCTTTCAGATCTGCCGGATTCTGACTGCGTGGATATGAAGGGGTCAGATTCAAAACGATCCCTATCTTCCCGTCCTGTTCCTGATGATAGAGTTCCACCACTTTAGCATGTGCAATCATTGTATGGTAGGCCACTTGGATGGCGCGTCTGGCATCAACCACATTCGGATAATGGAAATCATAAAGATAGCCGCCTTCCACAGGCACGATCGGTTCATTGAAGGTAAACCATGTCTTTACTCGGTCTCCGAAGAGGTCGAAAGCAATTTTTGCATAGTCGACATACGCAGCAATGACTTCTCTGCTTTCCCATCCGCCTTTATTCTGCATCTCGATCGGCATGTCAAAATGGAAAAGGTTAACGAAGGGCTCAATATCATTAGCCAGCAGTTCGTCGATGACATTACTGTAAAAAGATACGGCTTCCTGATTCACTTCACCCTGACCACCAGGGATCAGACGCGCCCATGAAAGAGACAGTCGGAACGTATTATGACCGATTTTTTTCATGTTCCGGATGTCTTCTTTATATCGGTTGTAAAAGTCGGAAGTCTGATGTGGCCCTACACCGTCAAAGAATCGGTTCGGTTCATTTTCAAACCAGTGGTCCCAGATCGTCTCACCCGATACGCCATTTCTGCTGCCTTCCATCTGTGTCGCTGATGCGGCACTGCCCCACCAGAAACCTTCCGGAAACTGATACTCTACTGTCATTTTAACGTCCTCCTACTTGAATTTATATAATTCGATGATTTCTACTGCCAAGTCTCTGACGGTCATTGCAGTCATCAGATGATCCTGCGAGTGTACCAGAATGACATTAACTCCCTGTCCGTTCCCTTGGGCTTCCTGCTGAAGCAGTTCTGTCTGAAATCCGTGAGCTTTTCCAAGTTCTTCACCGGCTTCTTTTAATTTCGCTTCGGCTTCTTCAAAGTTGCCTTCTTTTGCTTCCTGTATAGCTTCCATTGCACTCGATTTGCCGTTTCCGGCAAACAGAATAATCTGAAATGCAATCTCGTTCATTTTGTTATTCATAATGGTTCCCCCTGTTTTTTAGAAGTTACTGTCAAATTTTTTTGTTCTTAAAGGTCTATAACCGTTGTTCTATCAAGGAAAAGACAAAAAACACTTGCCCCTCCCTCATTTATCGGTAAAATAGTAGGTATCCGACTACCAAACTATCCCCAGAAA
>NZ_BAAGIR010000030.1:0-21661 GCF_054658155.1 Alkalibacterium sp. m-11 | reverse complement strand
CAAAGACATTTATACGGAAGCTCACAACTCTGGTCAAGAGCCGATCACCGCCTTAAAAAGACAAGCGAAACATAATGGGGAAGTTGATGACCATTATGCCCCTACCTGTTTTCGTGAACACAGCTATAAGTACGACAGCTATGATAAACGTTATGGTGCCCTCAAGTATGTTCGACCAGAAGCCCATTGCCGGGAGTGCCCCTTAAAAAATGCGGGGCTGTGTCAAAAAGTCTATAAGGTAAAACAAATGGATGATGCCAGAAAGTACAATCATCCCGCAAGAGGCACACAAGCTTGGCAGCGTATCTACAATGAGCGAAGCAGTGTCGAGCGAGTCAACGCTTACTTAAAAGATGCCTATCAACTCAATGCTACACGCTTTTATAAAGCCGATCATGCCAATGCTTTTTATCGTTTGATTCAACTGGCATACAATGCACGAACCTATGCAAACCAACGGTTAGCTGAGAGAAAGAACAGAAAAGAAATAGCCGTGTAATTTTTAAAAAATAGTCATTTTGAAATTAGACGAGTGTTTCCTTTTTTAAAAAGTTAGTTATGAAATTGGTTCACTTAGCTATTATATCAGTTCTACTTGCAGTTTGCTTCTCAAGCTCAGTCAATACTACAATTAAATAAGCCTTTAATTACAGTTAAAGAGTAAATATGAGACTTAATCTATCCCTCTGCGTTTTCTAGTCGTAGCTTATTTTTTTATATGACTCTTTGATGTCGCTAGACGGCCTTTAGCTGTAGTATATTTCCAATCGTGCCAGTGAAATGCCATTAGACGGCTTCTAGTTATAGTTTATTTTCTTATGCACTTTTTTAATGTCACTAGATGGCTTCTAGCTGTAGTATATTTCCCTACATGTCTGTTAGATGCCATTAGATGGTGGCTAGTTATAGTTTATAGTCTTATGAACCTTCAAAATGTCGCTAGCTCCCTTTCGGTTGTATCGGTTTATCGGTCAATTGGGCATTTCGGATTCTTCTTCTGAGGCAGCTTCGTTATTTGCTTCTTCAATTAGTTCTCGCGCTACACTGTCAAACAATCCTTGATCATCTTCCATATGTTCCGGGAACGTACTTATATCATCCATATACTCGATTTTATCCCTTGATTTGAAACTGAATACAACCGTTCCCCCGTTTCCATAATCGTCTTTTTAGTTAATACTGCCTTGCTCACCAGCTGCCATGACATTAGTACGTGACACTTCAACAGTATCCGGCAATGGGTCGTCTTCGACATAAGTCGCTTAATCCAGTACTTTACTGCACAAAACTACGAAAAAAAACATTCCTATAATAAGAAATATTAACCCCGCTACACTTCCTATAATTATCGTTACCTTTTTACGCATTCTGTAAGACCTTCTTTTATTTTCATTTTTTTATTAAGAGTACTTCATACTTCCTCGATAGGCGATAATGACCACAGCATCTTCGTATTACCCGGCTTCTGATCTTTCGGCTTTTCTTTCACTATCCTATATTAACACCTTAAACCGATCGCACACTTTTCCCAATGAAAATTGTTAATAAATTCAAAATTAATAAACCTAGGTAATTGACAGTTGAATACTCACACTCCTAAGTTATGCACCACTTCAATTCCTTCTATACGATTATACACTTGCAAAAAGTAAGTGTTTTCCGGATAATAGACAATGAGTTTACTGACAAAGGAGTACGTTTAAATGAAAAAAGTAATTATTCTGCATGAAAATATGGACTGGACTAAACACTTGATCAGACGTCTGGAAGAACTGAATGTGCCTTATGACGAATGGGACTTGTCAGACGGCATGATCGATATACAGGATTTGCCCGAAGACGCGGTCTACTACAACCGGATGAGTGCCTCTTCTCATACGAGAGGTCACCGCTACGCACCGGAACTGACTGATCAGATTCTGACCTGGCTGGAACAGAAAGAGGCAAGAGTCATTAACGGGACTGGCGCGCTCTCTCTTGAGGTCAGCAAGCTCAAACAGTATCTTGCACTTCAGGCCAGTGGGATTAGAACACCTTATACGATCGGTGCTGTCGGTAAAGACAACATCATCAAGGCAGCTGAAAAGCTGAATGAGTTTCCATTTATCATTAAGCACAACCGGGCTGGTAAAGGGCTTGGTGTCCAGCTTATCTATACAATGGATGAACTGAAGGAGTACATCAATGGGCCCGATTTTGAAGATTCGATTGACGGACTGAGTCTGATCCAGCAGTATATCCGTTCAGAAGACGGCCACATCATTCGCTCGGAATTTGTCGGACGTGAATACGTCTATGCCGTGAAAGTTGATTCGAGCAACGGCTTTGAGTTGTGTCCGGCCGATGCCTGCCAGATTGGACCTGACGGACAGCTGATTCAGGAAGATAGCAAGTTCAAGATCATCGACCGTCTGCCGGAAGACCAGATCGAACGCTACACGCATTTTCTGAATGCTCAGAATATCGATGTCGCTGCACTGGAATTCATTATCGATGAGAAAGGCGACGTCTACACATACGACGTCAATACGAACACTAACTACAATGAAGATGCCGAAAAAGAAGCCGGTCAATTTGCTATGCTTGAACTGGCTAAGTATCTGAAAAACGAACTGGATGCAATTTAAGACTGGCATTCAAATAAATCGGACAAAATGAAACGGGCCGTCTCGATAAGAGGCAGCCCGTTTTTATTTTACCTGATAATATTCTTAGGATTTCCTTCGATGAAAGCCAAGGTGTTGTCAAAAGCTATATGCGCCCGCTTAACCATTGCCTCATCTGTCAGATAGGCCACATGAGGAGTCAGCACCGCATTTTTTGCCTTAAGCAGAGGATAGTCTTGTGGAAGTGGCGGTTCCATATCGAAGACATCGATACCCGCTCCGCTGATCTCATCCTTGTTCAAAAGATCAGCCAGTGCCTGATTGTCGACGATCGGTCCTCTCGCACAATTAATCAGAATAGCTGATGATTTCATTAAAGCCAGTTTTTCTGAAGAGACGAGTCCTTTCGTTTCGTCGGTCACCGGCAGATGAAGGGAAAGGATGTCACTTTCCTTAAAGACCTCGTCAAGCGATTTGTAGACAAGTCCCAGATCCTTAGCTTCCTCTTTTTCTGTGCGACTGTATCCGATCAGGTCTGCTCCGAAGGCTTTGAATAGCTGAGCCGTTTTCAGCCCTATGTTGCCTGTCCCTATAATGCCGACTGTCTTCCCGTGGATTTCTCTCCCTTGAATCATGCCGGGGAAATCTACTGATCTGACATCCTCGTTCCCCTTTGAGATTGCCCGGTAGACAGCCAGAGTCAATCCGATGACCAGTTCTGCAACAGACTGATCCGAGTAGCCTGCTGCATTAGCAATACTGATGCCTTTTCGATCAGCCGCTTTTTTACCTACATGGTCCACACCTGTGAATGCGACGTTGATCAGCTGAGTCTTGTCCAAAGCATCGACCACTTCTTCCGGGAAGGGATTGTTTCCGATCATGACGATGTCCGCATCTCTGCTTCGTTCGATCAGTTCATCTGTATCTGTAGTCTTCTCGTTATAGTAGATAAACTCATGACCCTTGTCTTTAATGGGCTGGGCCAGCCGTTCGATCAGTGTTTCAGGGACACGCAGCGATTCAATCAGTGCAATTTTCATTTATACATCCACTCCAATTCCTGTTTATCTCTTCTACTATATCATCCGACAAGATAAAAAGGGAGCCAGCGTGATTGTTTTAAATTAATTTCCACTTTTATATTTCTAATTGTTTCCTAATATAGTATACTAGTCAGACCATCCTTTTTAGGAGGAAAAAATAGAGGTCTTTAAAGGACAAAATTTAGGGGAGGAATTTATTATGAAAAAGATGCATTCACTTAAGTTCGGGCTGGTCCCGAAACTGCTTCTGGCTATTCTACTGGGGGTTATTGTCGGTCAGATCCAGTTCATACCTGACTTTATTCTGCAGATCCCAGTCACTGTATCAAGTCTGTTCAGCAGTCTGCTGTCTTTCATTATTCCATTGATGATCGTAGGGTATGTGGTCAAAGGGATTTCAGATATCTCACAAGGGGCAGGAAAGCTTTTAGGCCTTAATGCCCTGCTTGCCTATTCATCGACTTTGATCGCTGGGTTCATCGCTTATTTCCTGGCGTCTTCACTCTTTCCGCTCTTTATAGATGCGTCGGTGAGAGACACTGTACAGGAAGAAACTGCTGCCTTGGAACCACTATTTACTTTGCCGCTCGATCCATTATTCGGTGTTACATCGGCTATCGTCTTCGCTTTTCTTTTTGGCATATTTATTTCATGGCTGCGTGAAGATGGCAAAGGAGAAACCATGTACCAGTTCTTTAATGATTTCGGGGAAATCATTACACTAATTTTGAAATCTGTCATTATTCCGCTACTACCCGTTTTTATTTTCGGTAACTTTCTAAATCTAAGCTATACTGGAACGGTCTTTTCATTACTATCCGTATTCTGGCGTGTCGCCTTGATCGTGATTGCTCTCCAGCTGCTTCTTATTACGATCATGTTCGTACTGGCAGCCCTATACACTGGGAAAAATCCTCTCACACTTATGAGAAATCAGATTCCCGCCTATTTCACTGCCTTAGGGACACAGTCATCGGCCGCAACTATTCCAGTCAATATGGAATGTGCACGTAAAAATGGAGTATCCAGAGAAATTCGTGAATTCGTCATTCCCTTGAGCGCCACGATCCACCTCATGGGAAGCATGGTGGCCATCACGTCCTGTGTGACAGCTGTACTACTGATGTTCGACATGCCGTTTGGGTTCGGTATTATGGCCAGTTTCATTGCCACTCTAGGAGTTGCCATGGTTGCCGCTCCGGGAGCACCGGGGGGAGCTATCATGAGTTCCCTGCCATTCGTCTATATGGTCGGCATCGATCCGACTGGTACTCTGGGCAACCTGCTGATTTCACTTTATATCACTCAGGACAGTTTTGGCACGGCCGCAAACGTTTCGGGTGACAATGCGCTCGCTTTGATTATTGACAAAGTATATGCCACATACTTCCTTAAAGACGTCCCTGCTGTACAAGATGATGTAGTTCCAGAAGTATCAGAACTGTAAAGATTTTACTAATGATGGGAACCCAGCATATAGCTTCCGGGTTCCTTTTTTTATATCCAGATGCGTCGTGCCGTACTGTTCAATAACTAATCAACTTAAAAATATTTAACAGACACAGGTTCATCTCTCAGTAACTGTAGGGGCGGTTGAATGCCTCATAAGTTGTGTTTATGAGGCATTCATACCTGTTTTAGTTAGACGAGTGCCTCATATCACAGAGTTATGAGCGATTCGCTGCTCTTTTACTATGCTGAACACCTCATATACGACTAATATGAGGCATTCGCCTGATCATTCCAGTCTCTGCACGCATCCAGTCCCGGTATTTGGCCCATCTCATCTTTTGAAGTAACGAAAAGACACTGGCCCGCGGGCCAGTGTCTTCCTCTTCATCTTTATTAGTGCGTTGATTGCTTTATTTTCCCATTGCCTCGATCAGTCGTTCTGCACTTTGCTTGCCGGAGCGGATAGCTCCTTCCATAAAGTGAGTGAACTGCGGAGCCAGTTCAGTGCTGGCAAACACAACTTGTTCAAAAGGTACGCCCAAAAAGTCATCAGCATCCTCATTGCCTTCTGTGTGGACCATCGCACCGTATCCCCCACCGGTGTACGGCGAGTCGACCCAGATACTTTCTTCTATATCTTTATAGCCTTCTGCCTCTTCCCCAAAGACATCAATCAGGCGATCCAGAGCGAAATTCTCTCTGACTTGCGGGGGAACTTTGACCAGATCTTTGGCCTTGTCTCCACCAATAAACATCGTCAGACGATTTTCATCTTCACCATTAGACGAGTCCATGACATTGACGCCTTCGTTTCCAACATAAATGACACCGAATACCTTCTTCTCTTTTCCACCAACTTTATGATGTCTCCAGAAATCTTCGTCGTACAGGAAAGTCAGTTTGATGACTGATCCATCCAGGAAGCTGTCCAGGGCTTCACGGAAGTGGTTCTGAAGAGATTCCGGCATGTCGATACGGTTGGCCACGGTCGGTGGAATCGCCAGTATAAGTGCACGTCCCTCAAACGTATTCCCGTGTTCAGTTTTAATATGATAGGTCTCTTCGATTTTATCGATTGAAATTACCGGCTCGTGATAATGGATCGCATCACCCAATTGACCTGTCAAATGAGTAATCACATTATTCAGGGGACCGCTGGCCTGATATTTAAGCTCACTTTCTCGCGTCGTGATCCGGCTGATCAGTTTTCTTGCTGCTTTGGCATTGATATAGTCACTGCTTACAGTCGTTTCAGCAGCAATGTAACTCTTCAGCATTTTCTGTTCCCACTTGTCTTCTATCGACTGGCTTAAAACTGTTGATAGTGGTGAGTGTTCTTCAAGTTCATAATCATTCAGCAGATCCTGATTTTCAGTTATGCTGAAATTGATCGCTTTCTTGTTTTTCTCGTTGATAACGATCGACTCATCTGCCAGGCGCGTGTCTTTCAGTTCCATGCCGGCTCCCTCGATCAGGCTGATCATTTCTGTCATATCCTTGTTGACAAACTGAGCCCCTTTTTCATAGAATCGTTTGCCATCTTCAGAAAACTCGGTATAGACCTTTCCGCCTGCGCGATCGCTGGCTTCGAGCACTTTAAATGAAAATCCATTTTCCTTCACTTTTACTGCGGCAGATAACCCTGCCAAGCCGGCTCCGACGATCACTACATCGACCGGTTCATTTTTATGTCTGTACATAAGCTGTCCTCCTGAAGGGCTTCCCTTACCTTTTTATTTTCGTTTAAACACATGATGAGTCAGATATTTTTCTATTTCCACTACGATAAAGACGATCAGTCCAAGCCCAAGAGGGAATAGCCAGTAGAATGCTTCTATCGGATATAACCCGAGGGCCTCGCTTAAAAACGGCACATAGGTGACAGCGAGCTGAAACAGGATAAGCAGAGCCGAAACAATAAAGGCTGCCTAATTATCAAAGAAATGCCTGTTCAAGCTGAAATGCCGCTCATTTCTCACATTGAAAAGATGGAAGATCCAGATGTTCACTCTTTTGATCGGCTTTTTTAGCCAAAGTAATCAGACAGCCTTCCATCGGATCTCCTCTGACGAGCCACTACCCTTTGACGTCGGCTTGCTTGCCAGTTTCCTCTTCAATCAGTTCACCTTCAGGCTTGTAGCCCGTGCCGGTTACATTAATAAGTTTATCACGGGTAATGACTGATTTCACTGTCATTTCATTTTTTGTCAAAGTACCTGTCTTATCAGAACAGATCACCGTGACCGCTCCGAGCGTTTCAACTGACGGCAAAGTCCTCATGATTGCTTTCTTGTCTGCCATCGTCTGCACACCGAGGGCAAGAATCATCGTCAGAATGGCCGGCAGTCCTTCCGGTATAGCCGCCACTGTCAATCCGATCACTGACAGAAGCAGCTCTCCCCATTCGTAATCATGAATAATCAGCCCGAAGCTGAACAATACAAGAGCCAGAACCAGAATGACAATTAAAATCACCTTACCGAACGTATCGATCTGCTGGAGGAGAGGCGTCTTCATGTCCTCTACTTCTTTCATGCTTCGATTGATCTGACCGATTTCAGTATCCTCACCTGTTGCGACGACAATTCCTCTAGCTGTCCCGGAAGAAATAGATGTTCCTGAAAAAACCATGTTTGTCCGGTCTCCGAGTACTGTTTCTTCTGACAATGCGGCTGTCTGTTTTTAGACTGAGGCTGATTCACCTGACAATGGACTTTCTTCCGCTTTCAACCGTTCAATCTAGTAGAGTCTCATGTCAGCCGGCACTTTGTCCCCTGCTTTCAGAAGAACGATATCGCCGGGCACAAGGTTTTTTGAATCGATTTCTGCCCTGATTCCTTCCCTTAATACAGTAGCCTGAAATGACAGAAGATTACGGATACACTCCAGCGCTTTTTCGGCTTTGTTCTCCTGAATATAGCCGATCACAGCATTTATGACTGCGACAAGAAGTATAACGGCTGTATCGATGTAGTGGCCTAAAATCAGTGTGACTAAAGCCGCTACCAGCAGAATATAAATCAGAATATCGTTGAAATGATTGACGAACTTCTTCCATTCGGGTGTGACTGCCTTCTCTGGCAGCGTGTTGGACCCGAATGCCTCCCTCTGCTTCTTGACAGCCGAAAGAGACAGCCCCTGCTGCTTATCGGTGCCAAAAGACTCCATGATGGATTCCACAGTCAGGTGATGCCATTTATTATCAATAGACATAACACTCTCCTCCCATTATCAGTCTTCTAAACGAGTTCGACCTGTTACCTATCTATTCTGAAACAACCTCTCTCTTTACTTATAGAATACCACAGAACGGCATTCTATTGTTCCCTCATTAATTCCAGTATTGCTGTTTTCTAAGGAGAAAATCCGATCAGTTCTCCTTTATTTCAGAAGGGTGTACAGTTTTATTTCAAAAAACTTATGTTCATTCACTCATAGTAAGGCCTGGCCTAATGGTCAAGCCTTATAATTGAAGTTTTGACACGTGTGGAGTACCCTTTACAGTAACGAGGCTTTTAATCGCTGTCATTAAACTATCAGATCTCACAGGAGGAATTCATCATGGATTTAGGGATAAAAAACAAGGTCGCACTGATCACAGGAGCCGCTGCCGGTATTGGTAAAGAAACGGCCCGCTTGTTTCTGGCAGAAGGTGTAACTGTCGTACTCACTGACATCAATGAAGAAAAACTGAAAGAGACCATAGACTGGCTTGATTCTAAAGCCACCCTTTATTCCTACCCGGCAGATATAACAAATGCAGACGATCTGAAAGCCTTACATGATTACATAAAAGAGGAGGTTGGAGAGATCGATATTCTAGTGCAGAATGCTGGAACGGTCGGTGTCCAAGGACTCTTTCATGAAATCAATGATGCAGGTTGGGTACAGACGATCGAAGATGATCTGCTTGGACCGGTACGTGTCGTCCGGGAATTCCTACCTGATTTAAGAAGCAAGGGCTGGGGACGAATCGTCTTTATTTCATCCGAAAATGGGCTTCAGCCATACAAGGACGAACTGCCCTATGACTGTTCCAAAGCCGGCATCCTGGCTTTTTCAAAAGGACTGTCCAGAACCTATGCCACGGAAGGACTGCTCGTCAACACTGTCTCTCCAGCTTTTATTGAAACCCCAATGACCGATAAGATGATGGAAAAACGGTCAGAGAAACTGGGTGTCTCATTTGAAGAAGCCATTGAGTCCTTCCTTGACGAGGAACGCCCGCATATTGAACTGAAGCGTCGCGGAAAAGTTGAAGAGGTCGCTCCAGTGATTTTATTCTTATGTTCAGATAAGGCATCTTTTGTAAATGGATCCAATTACCGCGTCGATGGTGGTTCAGTAGCAACAATATAACACTAAACGATAAAGGAGAATGCACAGATGACACAAGATTCAGTAAAACATTTTGATTATCTAATGGTCGGTGGAGGAACAGTAGCAGGGTTTGCAGCCAAGGGAATCCGAGAAGTTGATAAAGATGGAACGATTGGTATTATTTCTTCAGAAAATGATTCACCTTATACTAGACCTGCTCTAACTAAAAAAATATGGACAGATGATGACTTTACAGAAGAAGATGTTCCCTTTCATACCGAAGAGACAGGTGCAGAGATTTTTCTTCAGACCACTGCTGTCTCTATAGATAAAGAAAACAAAGCAGTTCGGACCAGCGATGGCCATACATTCAGTTACGGAAAATTGCTTCTGGCAACTGGTGGACAGCCACAACGCATCGAGGGGCCCGATGATTCTCGCGTGCTTGCGTTCAGAACATTCGATGACTATCGCACTTTAAGAAGTATTTCAGGTTCTGGCAATCATGTTATAGTCGTTGGAGGTAGTTATATTGGTACTGAACTAGCAGCTAACCTTGCACTGAATAACACCAAGGTCACTTTTATTTATCCACAGGATACACTTAGTGACAATCGTTTGCCTAAAGAACTAGCCGAAGAATACGAGAACACGTATAAAAACCATGGCATCAAGCTGATTAGTGGAACTCGAGCTGTATCTTACGATAAAGATGGCGACGACCTAGTAGTCACTCTTGATAACGGTGAGAAAGTGTATGGAGATGCAATTGTATTAGGTCTTGGTGTCAAGCCTTTACTAGAGCTTGCAGAAGAATCGGGTCTTGAAGTTGATGAAGGGGTAGTAACTGACACATACCTTAGAACATCTGATCCAGACATATTCACTGCAGGAGATATTGCCTACTACCCAGACCCAATTCTTGGACGAAATCGTATTGAACATGTGGATCATGCTCGTAAATCTGGAACTACTGCAGGAAAAAATATGGCTGGTGCTCAGGAGCCTTATGACTATACCCCTTATTTTTATTCAATGGTCTTTGATATTTCTTGGAAAGCCATCGGTACGCTCGATCCCGAACTTGATTATTACATCGATGAAGTGGATGGCGGCAAGGTCGTCTACTATCTGGAGGACAATAAACCCGTCGGCATCCTGACCTGGAATGTGGAGCCGGATCTTGATGAAGTGAGGAATGTTTTAAGTAATCCTCCTGAATCAAAAGATGCACTAAAAGGACTAATTAGAGAAAAAGAAGACAGTGAATAAATAAAATAAAAGCACTATCCATATAGTGTATCTGATAAAATACATTATCACAGGAAAGAAGCCAGCAGCTCTAAAAGAGTTCAGCTGGCTTCTTTTCTACTATTCAAACAAAGTATTTTGTACTCGTGAATATTTTAATCAAACGCATCACGATGCTCGTCGAAAAACCTCTGATAGGCCCGGACATTTCCCAGATCTGTCCATTTTCTGACAGTTGCCGGCTCTGAGTCCAGATCGATTATTTTAGCACCTTGCATCGCCAGAAAGAACGGTGAATGGTTTGAAATAATAAACTGACAGTTGAAAAAACGGGCCGAGTCCTCAATATACTTTTTCAGCTCAAGCTGCCGTTCAGGGGACAGACTGTTTTCAGGCTCATCGAGCAGGTACAACCCGTTCTCTTCTATCTTATCTACAAAATACTTGAAGGCACTTTCCCCATTGGACTGTTCTCTTATATTGTTCATCAAATTATCTCTAACAAATCGAGACTGCGTTTTTCGTCTGGTTTCGTTCATCTTTTTCAGCTGCTCATAGTCATCCAATGACTTCAACTGGAACTGGGCATATTTCGTTTCCAGATAATCCTCAAACATCTCTTCTCTTTTTTCATCAATGGCTTCATTAACCGACCGCAATGTCAGCACATAATCAAATACGTCATCACTAGTGATGATTCGCTTGAAATCCGGTTCGTCAGAGGCCGGCTCAATGCTGCAGTATGCAAGGTAGTCTTCAAAGAATGACGACTTGTTATACAAGGCATCGCGTTCTGCTCCAATCTTTTCAGCAATGACATTCAAAGCAGTCGTCTTCCCGGACCCGTTGCCGCCATAAAGAATCGTGATCGGCACACAGTCTATCCGTTCCAGCTGTTTATTGGACAGGACCTGAAAGGGATAAAAAGTCGTATAGACTTTGCGCTTGATCTCAATGAAAAAAGAAAACTCAGCTTCACTTGAAGGAAACGTTACTGCATGCAAAAACATAGATACACCTGCTCATTCTGTTGATTGATTAATTTTGTTCGATTACTTCGCGACTGTCATTCATCGTATGGGCGAACGCACTGATTGTCTCTTCTCTGATTTCAGAAACATCTGCCTTAACTTTAGCTACTTTTCTGATGATCATTTTTTCGACAAGATTCATCGTATTGAAATGAAATTCTCCTCCGAAACACGCCCTCACCAGCGCAGCCTCTAGCAGCTCCTCCGGATAATTGGTCTCCAGCTGTTCTCTTAACGTATGCTCTTCCTGCATCCCACAGATGAAAAGACCCAGCCGGTGGAGTCATGACCTTTATTTTTTAGTGGTTAAACCTTATATAAGTCGAATGAATCAAATAGCAGATAAGGAAGCAGCATGACTCCCCATGAGATAATTCCTGCAGAAATGAAAATTGGCCAGCTGGATCCAGATTCCAGCAACCTGTCTGCATGCATCATTTCGCTGAGAACTGTACCAATGATAGCCGCAATCCCAATACATAGCGGCCACCATAGCGCCCACTTTTTCATAGTTAATCTGACACAATCTCCCGGACTGATTTTGAGTTTATTGCTTTTTATTCTGTACTGCTTTACCTGAAGAACAGACTGTCGCCTATTCAGGTTAATGTGCTTTGTTTCTCCATTGGCAATTTTTCCAACGACATCGCCATCCAGCCTTAACGAAAAATATGTGCCTTTCTCCCAGAAATGTTCCTGTCTGATTACTTTGACCTGCACTGTATCTCTCCTTTTTATGTAAGTATCAAATTAATTCTAATATTACAAGTTGTGCTTATTCCTTATACAGGATATATTTTTCAAATAATAAGTTGGGGATAACGATCAGAATACTGATTACCAATGCAATTATTCCACCAGTCAACCAGAGAGAGAACTCTTCCAGAACATTATGCAGGCGAAGCTGAGATATGATGAATAGACTAAGGAAAGTAATAAGTCCTGTGAAAACTGGTTCCCAGTGTACCCACTTATGGAACTTAATTTTGACTGTGTCACCAGGATTGACCGTCAGCTTGTTGCTCCTGTTTAGTCAGCTCAATGTCGACGGTCTCATCCCCGTTTATTTCCGCGACAACTGCTCCATCCAGCCTGACCTTCACTTTGCTGTTTCCAGTAAAATAACGTTTTGGTCTCGTCAATGTAACTTTCATTAGTCTCTCCCCCGATTGTATAAAGGCTTTACTTTATGTTTTTCGAACAGCTTTTTTCCATATTAAGATATTATACTGATAAATGACACACTTAAAGCAGTCAGCCATATAATAAACAACACAATAAATCCTATTCGAGAGTACTGGTCCCTTCTAGTCAAAACAAGAGCCCCACTTTGTGCAAAAAGGATGAAGGCTACTTCATTCATTTCTTTGCCTTGAAAAATACTTAAAAATAGAATAATTACTGCAGCTATTATTACCGCATAGTTTCCGCGCTTAAATGCTTTTAGCTCTCTATGGACCTCTTTTTCATTATCCAATAGAACACCTCTTCTCTAAACTATTATCTGACCTAATTGTAAAGATAATGGGGGAGGTTTTCAATTGGACTGATGTATATTATTTATTAATATCATTGTTCATTAACCTAACAGTTTTATTCTCTTTTTAGTGCCCACTCAACTAGATTTTTATTCCGGGTGGTCACTAATCTCTGAATTACTGCCTACTCAAACGAAAAGTCAGTTTCACTTGTCCATAATCTGCAGTCTTTTGACCACTCATTTAAGATTTGTATTTGGGTGGACAATAATCAGTAAATCATTGCCCACTCATAGCCTGAACATGTTTGAGTGGGCAATAAAAGGCTAAAACCCACCCCGAGCTCCATCGATCAGCTTGAAGTAACTGTTAAATAAAGAAATAGCCTTCCAGCGGTCTGGAAGGCTACCTTATTTTACTTAAAGACTGAAGTCCAATTCTGGTCCAACGGGAACGATGCCTGTCGGATTGATGTTCTTATGGCTGCGGAAGTAGTGTTCTTTGATATGTCTGAAGTTGATCGTATCCGAAACACCAGGCATATTGTAGAGTTCTCTTGTCAGGCGCCACAGATTATCGTAATCCGTTAGACGTCTGATGTTGCATTTGAAGTGTGTATAGTAGACACTGTCGAAACGGACGAGTGTCGTAAAGAGTCTCAAGTCAGCTTCTGTCGCCTGGTCACCTGTCAGATAACGTGTCTTTCCAAGACGCTCTTCCATTTCATCCAGCGCTTCAAAAAGCTTTGTTACTTCTTCATTGTAGACATCCTGTTTAGTCGCGAAACCAGCTTTATAAACCCCGTTATTGATGGCCACGTAAACTCTGTCGTTAATCGCATCAATGTCATCGCGTAAGTTTTCAGGATAGTAGTCGCCTTCTTTAGCGCCCACTTCGTCAAAGGCAGAATTCAGCATACGCATGATTTCTGATGATTCATTATTGACGATTTTATCCTGCTTCAAGTCATACAGTACAGGCACGGTAACTCGACCGCTATATTCCGGTTCTACATGCGTATAGATTTCATACAGGTAATCCGCATCAATAAGTGGATCTTTAACGACCCCTTCATCGTCTTCAAAAGTCCAGCCGTGTTCAGCCATCAGTGGATGCACCACTGACACGGAAATCATGTCTTCAAGGCCTTTCAGTTTACGCATGATCATGGTTCGGTTAGCCCATGGGCATGCATTTGAAATGTATAAATGATAGCGCCCGGCTTCAGCCTTAAAGCCGCCTTCACCACTTGGTCCCGCGCTGCCGTCCGCTGTCACTCAGTTTCTGAACTGCGACTCTTCTCGGATAAACCGCCCGTCATTTTTTCCGTATCGTACCACTTGTCGTGCCACTTTCCATCTACTAATAATCCCATAATATCTTCCTCGTACATTTATCAGTTAGTTTACACTTGTAATCGTTAAATCAAGTATAGACCCTCCTTGGTTAATTGTCAACTTATATACCGATCGACAAGCTTATTAAAGACATTGCAATTCAAAAAAACTGCTCCTACGCAAGTGCAAGAGCAGTTTTTTCTTGAGAGATGAGTTAGTTAGCTCCGGCCAGCATAAGCTTTATTCGGTTAAGCTGGTTGACGATGGAGAGACCCGGATCGTAATCTACCGCTGTGATATTGGCGTGCGGATACTGGCGTCTGAATTCTTTCATCATGCCTCTGCCGACAATGTGGTTCGGCAGGCACCCAAACGGCTGCATAATCAGGATATTGGAGACACCGTTCTCAAGAAACTGAACGACTTCCCCGGTCAGGTACCACCCTTCTCCGGTATGGTTCCCGATGGATGTGATTGCCTGTGCACCCTCGGCAATGTCATAGATGGAATGGAAAGGTGTAAAGCGTTCCGATGCTTTAAGTGCCTGATTCATCGGTTTTTCTGCCAGCTGAATAAGTTTAATCAAAAACTGGGAAATGGCTTTATTCTTTTTAGAAAAGCCAAGCTGGTCTGCCTTATACTGCTGATTATATAAACTGTAATTCATAAAGCCAACCAGGTCGGGAACGACGACTTCTGATCCTTCTTTTTCCAGTAATCTGACGACATCGTTATTGGCTGTCGGCGAATATTTGACCAGTATTTCGCCAACGATACCTACTTTCGGTTTATTGGTGTCCACAATATCGATGGCTTCAAAGTCTCTGATAATCTTTTTCATATTCTTATTGAATTCTCTTATGCTCCCATTATGAATATTGGTCTTCACTTTTCTAACCCATTTCTGGTGAAGGGCATCCACAGAGCCTTTGACGACTTCATACGGACGTGTCCGGTAGACTACTTTCTGGAAAAGATCCCCATAGAGGCTGGCGATGGAAGTCCGCATAATCAACGGCAAGGTAAGCTTAAAACCATCCTGTTTCTGGGTTCCTTTATTTCCTGCAGAAATGGACACGACCGGTATGTCGGGAAAACCAGCATCGTTCAGCGCTTTTTCAAGGAGTGGAATATAATTCGTTGCCCGACAGCCGCCACCCGTCTGAGTGAGCATGACTGATGTGTGATTCAAATCATATTGCCCACTTTTCAGTGCATCCACCAGTTGACCAATTGTGATGATTGCCGGGAAACAGGCATCGTTATTGACGTATTTCAATCCTTCGTCCACACCTTCAGATCCCGTATCCTCAGTGATCTGGACAACGTTATAGCCGGAGGCAACTAAGGCTTCTTCTATCAGCCCAGTCTGATGAATCGGTGACATCATCGGCAGCAGAAGCGTGTGTGTGTCCTTCATTTTTTTCGTAAAGGTGATGGTTTCAGGTAAATCATATTTTTTTAAAGGTCTGATGTGCTGTAGGTTCCGCTCTTTCATGGCGGCTTTGAGCGAGCGTATACGGATGCGAATCGCGCCGAGATTCGATGTTTCATCTATTTTCAGGACCGTATGAATCTTTCCGTACTGCTCCAGAATGTCCTGGACCTGTTCGGTCGTGACCGCATCCAGGCCGCAGCCGAAGGAGTTCAGCTGGACCATTTCAATGTTCGAAAACTTCGTCACCACGCGCGCTGCGGCATACAAGCGGGAGTGATAGGACCACTGATTAACCACCCGCAGTTCTCCTACCTCCTGCAGATGAAAGACACTGTCTTCAGTCAGCACATGAAAACCTTCTTCGTTAATGACATTGGCAACGCCATGATTGACCTCAGGATCCACATGATACGGACGCCCAGCAAGAACAATCCCCTGCTCATTATGGGCTTTCATGTAATGAAGGGCCTCTTCTCCCTTATTTTTCATATCCCCTTTAAAGGATTCCAGCTCAGACTTTCCAAGCAGATAGGCCTCTCTAATTTCATCCTTCAAAATACCTTTGTCCTTGAATGTTTCGTAAAGCACCTCAATGACATGACGGTCATTCAACAGATTCAGATGCGGGTGACGGTAATCCACAGCCCCCTCTCTTATTTCATCCACATTGACAGAAATCAGGTCAGGGTAAGAGATGACTATCGGACAGTTGTAGGAATTGACCGCTGTCCGCTCTTCCTGCTGCTGATAATTGATACAAGGGAAAAAAATTAAGTCCGGTTTTTTTCGAATCAGCTGCTTGACATGACCGTGAACCAGTTTAGCGGGGTAGCAGACGGTATCATCTGGAATGGTATCAATGCCGTCCTCATACAACTTCTGATTGGACCGGCCGGATAACTGAACACTAAAGCCGAGTCGGTTAAAGAAGGTCGCCCACAGCGGATAGTCTTCATACATATTCAGCACACGCGGAATGCCCACGACTCCTCTAGGTGCATCTTTTTTGTTCAGTGTCTTGTATTCAAACAGACGCTTATACTTGTACTCATACAGATTAATGCGTTCCTTTTTCTCTCTTCCTTTCAGATGCATATCAGCTCCTTTTTCACAGCGATTTCCTGTGACAAATCGTCTGCCGTCCTTGAAAATCGTCATGGTCAATGCACACTTGTCCGCACATAAAGTACACCTTGTAAATTTCTTCTCAGCGGTAAATTCTTCCAGTTCCTTCAGTGACAAAAGTGTTGAACGGTCTTCTCCTGTATAACTTTCCAGTGCAATCAGCGCACAACCATAGGCCCCCATCAGACCAGCCAGATTCGGTCGCACCACTTCCCGGCCGGAAATCAGTTCAAAGGCTCTCAGAACTGATTCATTATTGAACGTTCCACCTTGACAGACTATCTTTTCTCCCAAATGCCTAGGATCCTTGACTTTAATCACTTTAAATAAGGCATTTTTAATTACAGAAAGCGACAAGCCGGCAGATAAATCCGCTACACTTGCCCCTTCTTTCTGCATCTGCCTCACTTTGGAATTCATGAAGACTGTACAGCGAGAACCTAAGTCAACGGGCGCCCGAGACGTTAACGCCGCATCAGCAAAGTCATACACATTGTAATTGAGTGATTTGGCGAGTGTTTCAATAAAGGACCCGCAGCCACTGGAACAGGCTTCATTCAGCTTTATCGAAGACAGTACGCCCTCTTTAACTGTCATGGCCTTCATATCCTGACCGCCGATATCCAGAATAAAATCCACACCTGGCTGGAAACGTTCAGCTGCTTTATAATGACAAATAGTCTCAACTTCGCCCTGATCTACTTTCAAGGCATTCTTAATCAGTGCCTCACCGTATCCTGTCGTAACAGAACGGCCGATATAAACGTCTCTAGGCATTTCTCTGTAGAGCTGTTTCATAATACTAATTGTCTTATTCAATGGGTCGCCGTCATTGGAGTCGTAATACTGCCACAGCACTTCTCCTTCAGGATTTATCAGAGTGACCTTTGTCGTCGTTGAACCGGCATCAATCCCCAAAAAGGCAATGCCTTTATACGTTCGTAATGGCTGCTCTTCAATTTTAGCCTGCCCGTGGCGTTTTCTGAACAACAGCAGTTCCTCTTCAGACTTGAACAAGGAATTCAGACGAACGGAGGGATTGAGATCAAGAATAGTATCGTCACTCAACTGTTCAAGCAGTTCTTTGAAAGAGATCGGTTCGGTCTCCTTGGCATCATAGGCTGCACCCATTGCTACAAAGAGCTGTGGATCTTCAGGAAAAACAACATCCTGCTCGCTCACTTTAAGTGTCTCGATAAACCGCTGACGCAGCTCACTTAAAAACGTAAGGGGGCCACCTAGAAAAGCTACTTTCCCTTTAATTTTGCGTCCAGATGCCAGACCGGCAATGGTCTGATTCACTACCGCTTGAAAAATAGAAGCAGCAATATCTTCCCGAGCGACTCCATCATTTATCAGCGGCTGGACATCCGTCTTTGCAAACACCCCGCAGCGTGAAGCAATCGGATACAGCTTCTTGTGTCCTTTCGCCAGTTCATTGAGTCCCTCAGCATCTGTATTTAAAAGCATCGCCATCTGGTCGATAAACGCGCCGGTTCCGCCTGCACAGCTCCCATTCATCCGCTGCTCCATCGATGCCCCGAAAAAGGTAATCTTTGCATCTTCTCCGCCCAATTCTATGGCCACATCTGTTTCTGGGATCATATGCTCTACTGTTTTCGAACACGCAATCACTTCCTGAATAAAGTCGATTTCCAGTGCTTCTGCAATACCAATCCCGCCAGATCCGGTCACTTTCATATGGAGAGGATTATCGTGAAACACCTCACTAGCAAAACCGACTAAACGTCTGGCAGCATCTTTTATATCTGAATAATGCCGTTCATAGCGTTTAAATAGTACGTGATTCCATTCATCCATAACGACCAGTTTAATTGTTGTTGAACCAACATCTATACCAGCAAAAACCTTTTTTTGCTCCATAGTTATCCACTCCTTTAGACTCCCATTCGTCGTGCTGAAACCGACTCTTCAAAACTTTGCTTAAAGTATATAGTCTTGTTATACTATTAACAATCATTAAAATAAGTCATTTGTCGGATACACAACACATTGAGAAAATTGTCGGATGGGAGGATGACATGAACAAAAAACAGGATTTGCGGGTACTAAAAACACAGAAAGCTATTTATACTGCCTTTTACAATCTGCTAAGTTTAAAGGACTATACCGGCATCACTATCCAGGATATTGCGGATGAAGCGATGATTAACCGTTCAACCTTTTATGCTTACTTTCAGGATAAAGATGATTTGGTTGAAAAGATCATCGAACAGAAACTGGAATCCATCCAAGCCATTATGAAGCTGTCTGTCATGACCAATGACAATGAAGTGAAGCTGATGCATGTTCAGATGGTGCTGACGCAGCTTCTCGAACAGATAAAAGAGGACAAAGACACGTATGTCCTCATCCTCTCAATTGTTGACAAGCATATATTGACCGATAAATTTAAAAAACTGGTGACCGATTCCTATCAGGATATTCTGAGCCGCCTGCGCATCATGGAGTCCGATATGGAAGTACCAGTCGAACTGATCATCGATTACAGTCTGGGAATTCTTTTTATGACAGTCAACTGGTGGCTGAAAAATGACTGCGACTACCCTGAGGACCAGCTTGCCCGACTGATAACGAAACTCGTCGGGAACGCCAACCTGACCGTGCTGGGGATTTCAGTGATTTAACTCGTCGACTGACGGTATTGATACCTGTATAAACCAATCAAAAAAGGAGCCTTCAATGATTCAACTGACTGAACGACTCGAAACAGCATTTAACTTAACAGAGGACCTTGCATCTTCCTTATCTGGTGAGGAGTTGACAATGAGACTGAGAGATATACCCTCAAATACAATAGATGAACAGATGTGGTGTATTGTAGGTGCACGGGAAAGTTACTTGGAGGCGATTATTCAAAATAAATGGAGCGGTTTTTCATGCTCCTTAACCGATGTGACTTCTCCATCCAGAGTCCTTGAGAGCTTGACAGCCAGTTCAGTGGATTGCCTCTCCTATCTCCAGAAGAATGAACTCAACAGCATACAGACGGACCTTTTATTTTCACTACTGGAGCATGAAGTTCAACATCATGGTCAGCTGATCCGTTACGTTTACGGCAACCGATTGAGCTTTCCAAAGAGCTGGAAAAACCGGTATAACGTGTAAAAAAAACACCTCGAAACCTGCTGGTTCTGAGGTGTTTGCTTTTATTTTCTAGAATATTAGCACACAATTTGTTAACTCAATGGTGTATCTTTATCGTCTTCTTCAACTTTGTTTAAGCTGTCTGCAAACTGCTGAATGGTGTCTTCACGAATATCAGATACATCCTCTTTTACTTTGGCTAGTTTTCTTACAATCATTTTTTCCATAAGATTCATGGAATCAAAATGGTACTCTCCGCCAAAACAATCCACTGCTACTGCAGCTTTCCTAAGTACAGCAGGATAATTTAGCTCCAGTTCTTCTCTAATAGTGTGCTCTTCCTGCATCCCACAGATAAACAGTCCCAGTTTTTTCTCCATCAGGGCATCCAAGTGCTCTTCAGTGAATGTTCGAACTTCTCCCAATATTCTCCCCGCATAAACCGGGCTACCTACAACTACCGCATCATAAGCTGACAAATTCACTTCAGACGTGTCTTTTAAGTTGACTCTTTCAACTTCCCCAACTAGACGTTCAGCCAGCAGACGAGTGCATGTTTCCGTGCAGCCGTGCTTGCTTGAATAAGCGATTAATGTTTTCATTCAGTTTTCCTCCCCATCTTAAGCTGAATAGGCTTGGGTTATGTAGCGTGCTTGCCTGCAGTGAGTATACAAATAGACTTATCTATTCATGAACTTTGTAGAGTTCATAACTGTCGAAGAATAAATAGGGAATACCAGCTAGCAAACCCATAGTTGCTCCAACCAGACCGGCCACTAAAAGCACAGGCCAGTTTTCAAATATCGGGAGAGTTTCAACTTGAGGTGTAAGCATGGAACTTATAAAAACAACAATGCCTATAATAACAGGTTGCCAGTACACCCACTTTTTAATTCCAAGCTCAACCGAGTCGCCATCTGTAACGGTCAACTTGTTGCTTTTTGTTCCAAAGTGTTTAACCTGTAATATTGCCTGCTGTTGACCCAAATCAACAGTCTTCGTTTCGCCATTTTTCATTTTTACTACCCGATTGTGATTCACCTTCACCTTTAGTTTGCCAAGACTATGGATGTAACGAGAGGGTCTGATAATTTCTATACTCATAATTTAACCTCCATGCCGTTTCGAGTAATTACCAATTTTTTTGTTTTTTCGTGCTATTTTAATGCAACTATCGTTGCTCTATCAATTGAAATGCAAAAAGGCACCTCTTCCCCCCTTAATCTGATAAAATGAAGTTTACCAAAACAAACATTCATCACTTAAGGAGTGAAAAGAGATGCCTAATCTACTTCAGATTGTCATGTATTTAGTTAATAAAATCAAGTGGCAAAACAGTTTGATTCAACTTTTAAACGATTATATTACTTGGCTTGAAGATGCGGGTGATCGACCACCTAAAGGGACCGATATCACAAAGCTTGATTACAACAAATTGACCCTTGATGACCCACCGAAAGTTGTAAAGA